>NZ_FTPS01000002.1 GCF_900156525.1 Pontibaca methylaminivorans | reverse complement strand
TCCGCGCACTTCGCGCCGGCCTCGTGCTCCGTCAGGATGCCGATGATCTGTTCGTCCGTAAATCTCGTTCGCTTCATTGTCCGTCCCCAAGTTGGACCGGACTCTAATCGACGGTGGAGGAAAAATCCCGTGGCAGGTCATCTTCGATACGCTTTCCATCAATAGCACCCGCTCTTTCCTCCGCGCTGTTCAGCGGGTAAAATCATTGGGGAGTAGCTCGTAGCGCCGCTATGCTAGCATCCTTTCATGGAGCTCGATCGCCTGCTCCAGATTCTCGAAATAGCTAATACGCCCGTGTTCAAGCACGAGCCCCGCGTCACAAAATTGACGGAGCTGGTTCATGGAATGGCTTACCATGATCGCATTTGAGGTCTTCATGCGTTCGCGGAACACAGCCTTGCTCTTACGCTTGAAGGAGGCATCGCCGACGGCGGTCACCTCGTCCACCAAGTAGGTATCGAAATGGATCCCCATCGAAGTGCCGAAGGTGAGGCGCGAGCGCATGCCGCTTGAATAGCTGCGCACCGGCATGTGGAAATATTTCCCAAGCTCGGTAAAATCCTCGACGAATTCCAGCAGACTGTCGGTATCCACCCCGTAGATGCGGGCGATGAAGCGCACATTCTGCGCCCCCGTCAATTCACGGTGGAACGACCCGCCGAACCCGACCGGCCAAGAGATGCTGCCGTCGGACCAAATCCGCCCGCGATCGGGGCGCAGGGTGCCGGCGATCAATTGCAGCAGGGTCGATTTCCCGGCCCCATTGCGCCCCAGCAGCGCCAGTGAGCGCCCCGAGGGCAGAGTCATGTTCAGATCGTCGATCACCAGCTTGCGTTCGCCGCGGATGCGGAAGCTTTTGGTGAGATGTTCGAAATGGATCATGCGCCCGGCCCTTCTTGCACGCCAGATTTGTGCCGCCGGATCAGGCGTCGCGGGCGGCGGGTGTCAGCTGCGGTCGCGGATACTGTAATAGATCAGCGCCCCGACCGCCCAGACCAGCAGCAGGAACACCCCTGTGAGCAGGAAGATCAGCCAGCGGCGCGGATATTGCGAGGATCCGGCGAGCGTCGGTTTGATGTAGACCGCAAGATAGCGGCTGTTGCGAATCGCCTCGTCACGAGCCGATTCGAGCGCCATGAGCGAGGCACGATAGACCTGTTCGGCGAACTCTCGATCCAAGTTCAAACTTTCGTATTCCGAGATCAGGCTCGGGTAATCCTTGCCTAAGCCGCCGGTATCAGTGTTGTCCGAAGCGAAAGTCTGGCGCTCAATCCGGATACGCTGGCGGATCACGTCGATTCGCTTACGCGCGGTGACCATGCGCGGATCATCTTCGCGGGTGGTGCCCTGCAGAAGATCATAACTGATCAGCGCCTCCGCCAGCTGCTGCTGGAGGTTGTTCATCACTCCCATGCGACCCTGGATATCGGCCTCAGGATCGACGATCTGAGTGCGGCTGCGGAAGCCGGTCATGGCCTCGCGGGCTCCGCGCAGCCGCTCGAGCGCCTCTTCCACATCGGCGCGGGCATGGCGCAGCGTATCCTCACGCGCTTGCTCGCTCAGTTCGTTGATGCGCTTTTCGCTCTCATTGACGATGATACCGGCGATCTTTTGCGCTGTATCGGGATCATAAGCCAGAACTTTGATTTCAGTCAGTCCGCTCGAACTATCATAAGCCAGCCGCACCACCCGGCGCCAGTACCAGATCAGATCCTCGAGCGTGGAGCGGGGCCAGAGCGCAAAGGCGAAATCGCGCGGCCAGTTCTGTGTATAATGCTCGCGCAAATCGACCTGTTGGTTCACCGCAGTGACCATTTCCTGGCTCTGGATGAAGGCATAAAGGATGTCGCTGTCGGTGGCGATCCCGCTGCCGCCGGCGAACTGCGCCAGTCCACCGACGAGATCCGAACCCGAGGCGGCGTTTTCCTGGCGCACCGCGAAGCCAGCGGTGGAACTGTATTGATCGACCGAAAGCAGCCCGAGATAAAGCATCACCAGAAATAGCGGCACCATCACGAGGGCCAGGAAGCTGCCGACGAGCCCGCGGTGGCGGGTCTGCATTCGGGCGCGCTTAGCTAACGGGCGCACTAGGAGCGCCCCGGCCCGCGCCGCTCGGCTGCCAAGGGCGCGGGCGCTTTCCGCCCCCGGCCGGTTGGGCAATTGGTCCGCCGGTTTCAGCCGATCCCGGACAGTCGCCTTCAGGCCGGGCTTGCGGGCGGGTTTCCGCCCGGGCCTCTCGCCGGCGGGCGGCTGCGCCGCGGGGCGGCGGGGATTGCCCGCGCCGGGCTCCCGGGGGTCGTCTGCGCCCCGTCTGGCGAGACCACCATCGGTGCCGCCGGCGGCGGCGCCAGCGGAAGTGTCGGACTTGCCATCCATGCGCATGCGCTCCAGCACGAGGCCGTTTGAACTTCTCCGGCGTTTCTTACATAGTCGCGCGGGCAAATACCAGCATCGCCCGCGCGGCTATAATCCCGAAACCCAAACATCTGTTCTGAAATCTCTTACCGAATCCCCCATGTCAGAGCCTGCCTCTCCCACTGCTGATTCCCCGTCCCATGAAAATGCGTCCGCCATGGCGCCGTGCCCAGAGCACCGCCCGGCCCGCAGCTTCGCCACTATGCGCGTGATCGCGGCGCTGCTCCTGCGCGAGATGTCCACGCGCTATGGCAAGACTCCGGGCGGATATATCTGGAGCATCATCGAGCCCCTCGCAGCCATCATGGTGCTCAGCATCGGTTTCGCGTTGATCCTGCGCACCCCGCCGATCGGAACCAGCTTCATGCTGTTCTACGCGACCGGTTATATGCCATACGGTATGTTCAACACTGTCGCAAACATGGTGGGGCGGTCGATCTCGTTTTCGAAACCGCTTCTGCAATATCCGGCTGTAACCTGGGTCGATGCAGTGCTGGCGCGGTTCCTGCTCAACAGCCTGACCTCAACATTTATCACCCTGATCCTGATCACCGTCATCCTGGTGTTAAGCGACACACAAGCCGTGCTCGACATGATCCCGATCCTGAGGGCAGGCCTACTGGCTTTACTGCTAGCCTTTGGGGTCGGGGTGCTGAACTGCGCGATTTCGGGGCTATTTCCGCTCTGGGAAGTGATCTGGTCGGTGATCACGCGCCCCCTATTCATCGCCTCGGGAGTATTCTTCCTTTACGATGACATGCCCCAGCTCGCGCGCGAGATTCTCTGGTACAACCCCTTGATCCACGTGATCGGCGAATTTCGCTCCGGCTTCTATCCGATGTATATAGTTGATTACGTCAACAATCTTTTCGTGCTGTCAGTGGCACTAGTCAGCCTGGTCATGGGGCTTGTTCTGCTCGGCCGCTATCACCGCGAGATCCTGATCCGCTGAAGGCCGCGAACAGGGCCTGCCCCGGAATCCAGGCCGGATTCAGCCCTTTTCAGGCCCGGATTTCGACCCTTCCTCGACCGGCCCGGGTTCGGAGCCGGTGCGCGCCAGTGCCAGGATCTCCTCGTGTGTCGCATCCAGTCTCTGCGCCAGCCCGTCGCGAATGGCGCGCGTGATCAGGCGCAGAAAGACCCGCCGTTCGCCGCCATGGTGGCGGATCTTGAGCAACCATTTCGGCAGCACCGCAAGCAGCGCCGGCCAGAACAGCCAGCCCGCCGCCGCGCGATAGACGATCAGCAGGTTGCGATGGTGGTAATAGCTTTTCCACAAGAGACGGAAGCGGCGCTCATGCGCCTGTATGGTCGAGAAGTCATGCTCGAAGCGCAGCGCCGGGTCGAATGCGATGCGCCCGCCGAGGCGGCGCAGGTGCAGAGTGTAAAGCACGTCATCGCCATAGACGAACAGCCGCCCGTCGGGATAGCCGGCCCGCAGGACCGCCGCCCGCGACAGGAATAGCCCGACGAAGGAAACCCCGTCCACCGCCCTGAGCGCCGTTCCCTCGTAATCCGCGGGGCCGAGGTGGAACCCCTCGCGCCCCCCTCCCCGAAGCGTGCGCAGGAAGGCGGCGCGGTTCCAGAACGGATTGATCGAGGGGCGGTTGATGTCGCAGATCCGCCCGTCGGGGTGACGCACCGCCGCCGCCCATGCGTCCCAGCCGCTGCGGTCGCCTGCGTGGAACACCGCGAGCGCCCCGGGTTCGGGGCGGCCGTCGTCATCCATGAGCAGGATCCAGTCGGGATCAAACCGCGCCACCGCCTCACGCATGGCCAGCTCGAACCCGCCGGCGCCGCCGAGGTTGCGCGGGCTCGTCACCACCTCGAGGCGGGGATCCTCCGGCTCCGCGAGCCAGTCCCCGGTGCCGTCGCTGCTCGCGTTGTCGACCACCAGCACCGCCGTGAGCATGTCCGGCCCGGAGTCGAGCAGCCGCCCGAGCGTCCGGCGCAGATGCGCAAGGCGGTTATGCGTCACCACCACGGCAACGAGACTGGCGGAAGGCGGGTTCACATGTCACTCCTGACGACTGGCCCGGCTAGGCACATAAAAGCCCGGACAAGTCAATTGCGCCCTGATTGCGGAAAAACAAGGTCAGCTTTGCTGTCGTATTGTTTCGCGCGCGAAACAATGGGGCAACTACTGTGACCTTTTTCTTTGTGCCCTGAGCCAGTCCTCAAGCGCCTCGTAAAGCTCCTGCGTGACCGGGGCCCCCGTGATCTCGATCCGGTTGCGGCTGGCGGTAAAGCCGAGGGTGAGGCCGGGCAGGGGGGTCGTGTTCACGCGCTCGCCCGCGGCCATATCCGGCCCGGTCGAGCGCAGGCGCGGACGCGGACCCGCCGGGGCGGCTGTCCCGGGGGCGGGCGGCGGTGTCGCCCGGGCAGCATCCTGTCCGGATCCGTCCCGCTCCGTTCCGTCCGGCCTTTGCAGCTCCTCAAGCGCATCGCCAAGCGCCCGCATCTCGGCCTCTGCCCCCTCGGGCGGCGCCATGCGCAGGATGCGGCGCAGATGCTCGCCCGCGCCCGGATCCGCCGCGAGCGCCCGCGACAGCGCAAGCCCCAGCCGTTCGCTGATCGCGGTCGGGTGGCGCAGCACGGAATCGAGCGCCTCGACCACGGGGATGAAACTGCCGATCTTGGAGCGTTTCGAGCGCGTGGTCGCGCCGAACAGCCCCTGGAGCGCGGCGCGCTCGGTCTCGTAAAGATCCTGCTGCATGGCGCGGATGGCGATGCGGGCGCGCTCGTAGAGGCTGAGATTGACGCGGATCTCGTTCTCTTCGACCATCGCCACATAGGCGTCCCGCGCATTTCCCGGGGCGATGGTGATCGCGCGCACATGGGCAAAGCGGGGATCATCCGTCTCGCGATAGAGCCGCTCGAGCGCGCTCACCCGCCGCCAGCCGGACACGAGCCCATGGGTTTTCCCCTGCACCCCGCCACCCCCGGGCCGCTCGAGCGCCACCACCTCGATCGCGGTCTGCTGGCCCCGGGCCCGCAGCGAGGCCATGAGCGCCTGCATCTCTTCCTCGTCCTGCTCGATCCGGTCGCGCATCAGGTAATGCACATCTACCGCCGAGAGCGGGATTTCCTCGATCAGCCGCCCCGATTCGCGGGCGTCGTCCAGCGCCCCGGCGAGTTCGGCGAGCGCGGCGCTGGCGGCGGCCTCGCCCGCGACCTGCGCGATCGGGGCGGGGCCGAGCCCCCGATGCAGGGCAGGGGCATCAGCCCCCTCCGGGGTGCCGCTGCCGCCGGGCCGGGCGGGGGAAAGGCGCTTGCGTCGGGCCATGGTCAGGTTCCTGTTGCTTGCGCCGCGGTGTCGGCATCGGCGGCGATCTGGTCGCGCCGCCAGATGCCGAGCAGGAGGCGCTTGAAGGCGGCATAGGTTTCATCAAAGGTCTCGCGGCCCCGCGCATAGGTCTCGCGGTTGAAATCGCGGTAATCGGCCTCGTAGATGCCGGCGACCTGTTCGCCCGCCTGGCCGATCAGGGCGGTGAAATCCTGGCGGTGCGGCGACAGGGTCGGCCCGAGATAGGCCTGGATCAGCGCCGCCATCTCGCCCTGCTGGACGGCGTCATAGCGGGTGATCACCGCGCGCACCGCATCCCATTCAAAGGCGATCCCCGGGCGGCCAAGGGCGCGGGCGGCAATGTTTTCGCCCTCCTCGATGCTGGCGAAGGTCGAATGCAACATGTCGAAGAACCGCCCGGTCGAATCGAATTCGAGAAAGGACGCGCCAAGCGGCACGAGCAGGATATCCGCCGCCGCCAGCCCGTTGATGGTCAGGTAACCAAGCGCCGGGGGCGTGTCGATGAAGACAAGGTCATAGTCCGCCAGCACCCCGTCGGCCGCGAGCCGCTCGGCCAGCGCATCCCAGAGCTTCCAGCCCCGCGCCGCCATGCGCCAGACCGGGATCTGGAACTCGGCCCAGTAAAGGTTCAGCTGCGCCCCGATCAGGTCGATATTGGGCCAGTGGGTGGTCTGGATCACGTCCCCCGCGCGCATCCCGAGCGCGGCATCGAGCGCCTCGTCCAGCGGCTGCGGCGCCTCGCCCCGGTCCAGCCGGCGCTGGTTCTCGGCGCGCAGATATTCGCCGTAATGGCGCGCCAGCAGCGGAAAGGCGGTCTGCCACTCATCCGCCACCTGCCCGCCGAAGATCGAGGTCATGGAGCCCTGTGAATCAAGGTCGATCACCAGCACCCGGTACCCGTCGAGCGCCGCCGACATGGCCAGATGCGCCGTCGTGCTGGTCTTGCCGACGCCGCCCTTGAAATTCGCGACCGCCACCATCTTGGCCGGCAGCCCCTCGGGGCGCCAGGGCAGATAGTCCTTGGCCCGCGACCCCTGCGCCGCGAAATGGGCGCGCAGCAGCAGCACCTCGTCCAGGGTGAACCACTTGGCGCCGCCCGGGGTCTCGCTGTGGCCCTGGGGCAGGTCGGGATTGGCGCGCAGCACGCGGCGGAAATGGGCCTGGGCGACCGGGATCAGGTAGCGGGTGATTTCCCAGGTCGAAAACAGCCGCAGCGCCTTGCGCCCGGCCTCGTTCAGCCCGCGCCCGGCCAGATCGTTGCGCCCCTCGGCGCAGGCCCCGGCGATTGCGGCAAAGCCCGCCGTGTCGGTCGGGGCGCCCAGTTCGGCCAGCGCCGCATCCGGGTCGATATTGAAATAGGGCGGGCTCTCTCGGTTCTTCATGCTGCTGCTCTGTTCCCGGATATTCGGTCAGGTATCGCGTTTCGACCCTTATATCACGAAAGGCAGCATATGGAAGCAAAAGCGTGACTCCCATCCTGTTTTTCTTTGCCGATCCGGCACTTGCAGCAGGCGCGGGGGCGGCTGTGGTGGCCCTGCCGGGGCAGGCGGGAAAAAATTTCCCTGTTAGATTCGTGTTATTTATAGTTAGGGCACCGGATGCTGTCCTGAAAAGCCCGGTGCTGCAGGGGCTTGGGGCGGATTTTGGGGCCTTGGGTGACTCTGAACCCCCGAAAGAATGATTCCCGAACCCCGATCAGGTGACTCCGATCCCACGATCCGCAACCCGCCCGACCGTTGTCAGCCGATGTGGATAACTCTAGGGTCGGTGTCATCGAAACCACGAAAGCGATTCCCGCCCCGAAGCGGGAACGGAACGGGCAGGGCGGCATGGGCAGGACGGCGGTTGCGGATCGGGCGGGGGGACTGTTGCCCGGTCATGCGCGGGGGGATTTCTTCCTCTGCGATATTTTCGGCGCGATCCCCAAGGACGACATCGCCAGCATGGAACATCCGCTGTTCTCGCTCGCGACCCGCCCCGACCGGCGCATCCTCTCCTATGAGCACAACGGGGTCGGGATCACCGTCACCCCCTCGGTGCGCGGGCTGGCCACGATCCACGACAAGGATATCCTGATCTTCTGCATCAGCCAGCTGATGGCGGCGCTGAACGCCGGGCGGCGGGTGTCGCGGCGGCTGCAGCTCAAGGCCCATGACCTGCTGGTCGCCACCAACCGCGAGACCTCGGGCGATTCCTACCGCCGCCTGCGCGACGCCTTCGAACGCCTCGCCGGCACCCGCATCACCACCAATATCGTCACCGGCGAGACCGAGACCACGAGCGGCTTCGGCCTGATCGAATCCTGGGAGATCGTGCGCCGCACCCGCGGCGGGCGCATGGTGAGCGTGGCGGTGACGCTTTCGGAATGGCTGTATCGCGCGGTGCTGGGCAAGGCGGTGCTGACCCTGTCGCGCGATTACTTCCGCCTGCGCAAGCCGCTCGAGCGGCGCATCTATGAACTTGCGCGCAAGCATTGCGGCCGGCAGGACAGCTGGCGGGTCTCGGTCGACACATTGCTGAAGAAATCGGGCTCCACCTCGCCGCGGCGCGTGTTCCGCCGAATGATGCGCGACATGATCGAGGAACAGAACCTGCCCGATTATACCCTTGCCGAGGAACCGGGGGATCTGATCCGCGTTACCCGCCGCGAGGCCTTGATCGAGACCCCGCCGCCGGTGCTGAGCGAATCCGCTCTGGACCAGGCGCGCGCCCTCATGCCCGGCGCGGATGTGCACAGCCTTGCGGCCGAATGGCGCGGGGTCTGGGCGCGCACGGGGGGGCCGCGCCTGCGCAGCGCCGATGCGGCCTTTCTCGGCTGGCTGCGCAAGCAGGCCGGTTAACCGCACCCGAAGCGGCGCTGTTGCCTGGATAGCCCATGCGGGATAACCCTCGGATGGGAACATGTGCGGGAACATGGCCGGAAAACATATGGGGGCCGCGGCAGCAAGGGGCAGGGGCAGAATTGCAGATCGAAGAGACAGCCATTCCGGGGGTGCTGATCCTGACCCCGGCCCGCCATAGCGATGGGCGCGGGTTCTTTTGCGAGACATGGAACGCGCGCCGCCTGGGTGAGGCCGGCATCACGCTTGATTTCGTGCAGGACAACCAGTCGCTTTCGCATGTGCCCGACACGGTTCGCGGGCTGCATTACCAGGCGCCGCCCCATGCCCAGGCCAAGCTCGTGCGCTGCGGGCGCGGCGCGCTTTTCGATGTGGCGGTGGATGCGCGCCGCGGCTCGCCCGCCTGGGGACAATGGGTCGGGGTCGATCTCACCCCCGAAGACGGGCGCCAGCTGCTCATTCCCGCCGGCTGCCTGCACGGTTTCGCGACCCGCGCCCCCGATACCGAAATTCTTTACAAATGCAGCGATTTCTACGCCCCCGACTGCGACGGGACGGTGCGATGGGACAGCTGCGGCATCGACTGGGGCCTTGGCGGTGCCCCGGTGCTGAGCGAAAAGGACGCGGCCGCCCCCCCCTGGGCCGAATTCGATAGTCCCTTCACCTGGCCCTTTACCCGGGAGGGTACCCCATGCGCCTGATCGTGACCGGAGGGGCGGGTTTCATCGGCTCGGCCGTGGTGCGCATGGCGGTCTCGCGCGGCCATGACGTGCTGACCGTCGATGCGCTGACCTATGCCGCCTGCCTCGACAATCTCGCGCCGCTCGAGGGCGCGCCGAACCACGCCTTCCTGCAGGCCGACATCCGCGATCCCGCCGCCATGGCGCGCGCCATGGCCGGGCACCGCCCCGATGCGGTGATCCACCTGGCCGCCGAATCCCATGTGGATCGCTCGATCGACGCGCCCAGCAATTTCATCGACACCAATGTGCAGGGAACCTTCATCCTGCTCGAGGCGGCGCGCGAGTGGTGGGACGGGCAGGGGTGCCCCGAAACCTTCCGCTTCCTGCATGTCTCGACCGACGAGGTCTTCGGCAGTCTCGGCCCCGGGGGGATGTTCACCGAGACCACCCCCTATGATCCGCGCAGCCCCTATTCGGCCTCCAAGGCGGCAAGCGACCACCTCGTGCGGGCCTGGTTCCACACCTACGGGCTGCCGGTGCTGATCGGCAACTGCTCGAACAATTACGGCCCCTACCAGTTCCCCGAAAAGCTGATCCCGGTGGTGATCCTGAACGCGCTCGCGGGGCGCGAAATCCCGGTCTATGGCGAGGGCGCCAATGTGCGCGACTGGCTCTATGTCGAGGATCACGCCGATGCGCTGCTGTGCATCCTCGAAAACGGGCGGATCGGGCGCTCCTACAACGTGGGCGGCGAGAACGAGGCGCGCAACATCGACCTCGTGCGCCGCATCTGCGCGATCCTCGACCAGTTACGCCCCATGCCCGCGCCCCATGCCGACCGGATCACCTTCGTCGCCGACCGCCCGGGTCACGACGCGCGCTATGCGATCGACCCCTCCCGCATCCGCGAGGAGCTCGGCTGGCGCCCCTCGCTCACTCTCGAACAGGGGCTTGAACGCACGGTGCGGTGGTATCTCGACAATGACTCCTGGTGGCGCGCGCTGCTCGGGCGCGACGGGGTCGGTCGCCGCCTCGGCCGGGGCAGGTGACATGCTTCTTCTGGCGAAAAATATCCTCGCCGAAGGCCCGGCTTTCGCCAGAAAGCCGGTCAGGGGCGCAAAAGCGCGGATCCGGGGCCGGGAGGCACGTCCGTGACCCTGCTGGTATTCGGCGAAAGCGGCCAGCTGGCCCGCGAACTCGGCCGCGCCGGGGGTGTCACCTGCCTGTCGCGCGCGCAGGCCGACCTCACGGACCCCGAGGCCTGCGCCGCAATGATCCGCGCCCATGCGCCCGCGGGCGTGATCAATGCCGCCGCCTTCACCGATGTGGACCGCGCCGAGTCTGACGAGGCGCTCGCCACGCGCATCAATGGCGCTGCCCCGGGCGCGATGGCACGGGCCTGCGCCGGGCTCGGGATTCCCTTCGTCACGGTCTCGACCGACTATGTCTTTGACGGCAGCGGCAGCGCGCCCTGGGCGCCCGCGGACCGGCCGGCGCCGCTCAATGCCTACGGGCGCTCGAAACTCGCCGGCGAACGACTGGTACTGGACGCGGGCGGGGCGGCGGTGGTGCTGCGCACATCCTGGGTGGTCTCGGCCCACGGGCGCAACTTCGTCCGCACCATGCTGCGCCTCGGGCGCGAACGCGATCACCTGGCGGTGGTCGCCGACCAGATCGGCGGCCCGACTCCGGCGCGGGCGCTGGCCGGGGCCTGCCTGGTGATTGCACAGACCCTGCGCGACCATCCCGGACATCGCGGCATCCACCATTTCAGCGGCACCCCCGATATCAGCTGGACCGGCTTCGCCCGCGCCATCTTCGATCAGGCCGGGCTTGCGGTCCGGGTCGGGGACATCCCCACCAGCGATTACCCGACCCCGGCCAGACGGCCGCTGAATTCACGCCTCGATTGCGGCGCGACCCTGGCCGCCTTCGGCCTTGCGCGCCCGGACTGGCGCTCGGGGCTGCGCGACATCCTTGACGAACTGGAGGCGGCGACATGACCATGCGCAGGGGCATCATTCTGGCCGGGGGCAGCGGCACGCGGCTTTACCCGATCACCATGGGGCTTTCGAAACAGCTTCTGCCGATCTACGACAAGCCGATGATCTATTACCCGCTCAGCGTGCTGATGCTGGCCGGGATCCGCGAGATCTGCGTGATCACCACCCCCGAGGACCGGGAACAGTTCATCCGCACGCTCGGCGACGGCAGCCAGTGGGGCATCCGCCTGTCCTATGTCGTGCAGCCGCGCCCGGACGGGCTTGCCCAGGCCTATGTGCTGGCCGAGGATTTCCTCGACGGCGCCCCTTCGGCGATGATCCTTGGCGACAACATCTTCTTCGGCCACGGCCTGCCCGAGCTCATGGCGGCGGTGTCCCCCGGGGGCGGCACGGTGTTCGGCTATCACGTGGCTGATCCCGAACGCTACGGGGTGGTCGATTTCGCCCCCGACGGCGGCGTGCGCGCGATCATCGAGAAACCCGCGGACCCGCCCTCGCGTTTTGCCGTGACCGGACTTTATTTTCTGGACGGCAGCGCCCCCGAGCGCGCCCGCCGCGTCACGCCCTCCGCGCGGGGCGAACTGGAAATCACCTCCCTGCTTGAAATGTATCTCGCCGACGGGGCGCTCTCGGTGCAGAAGATGGGGCGCGGCTATGCCTGGCTTGATACGGGCACCCATGGCAGCCTGCTCGATGCGGGGAATTTCGTGCGCACCTTGTCCGAACGCCAGGGGCTGCAGACTGGCTGCCCCGAGGAGATCGCCTGGAACCAGGGCTGGATCAGCGCCGCGGATCTCGCCGCCCGGGCCGGGATCTTTGCCAAGAACGGCTATGGCCGCTATCTTGTCGGACTGCTGGAATAGAGCCTGATCCGGGCCCGGATCTAGGCCCGTATCAGGCTCTGTAAAAGGGAAAGCGACGAATGAATGACGATGGCCCGGACCATCTGGGCGAGGCGATCGCCCTGGCCGAAGGCAATGTCCGGACCGGCGGGCGCCCTTTCGGTGCGGTGCTGGTCAGGGATGGCGTGGTGCTCGGGGCGGCGGTGAACGAGGCCCATCTGAGCGGCGATCCGACCGATCATGCCGAACTGCTCGCGATCCGGCGCGCGGTCCGCGACTACGGGGTGGCGGCGCTTGCCGGTGCCACCATTCATGCCAGCGGCCAGCCCTGCCCGATGTGCCTGGGCGCCTGTCATGCGGTGGGCATTGCCCGCGTGGTCTTTGCCGGATCGAATGCCGAGGGCGCGCCGCATGGCCTTTCGTCGCAATCCGCGCTCGAGCGGATCTGCCGCCTGCTCGGGCCGGAAAGCGGGTCGCCGGAGCCGGAGTGCGAACCGGGCATGAGGGTCGAACATAAGCCCCGCCCGGACCGGATCGCGGCCCTTTACCGGGACTGGGTCGGGCGCGCGCAGGGGTGAGGGGACGGGACGGAAGGAAGGGCGGCAATCCGCTGTTAACCTTTTTGCAAGGCTTGCGCTGTTTCCTTCACAACCGGGTCGGCGTAAGACACGCCTTAGGATCAGACAAGACAATCGGGCCTTTGCAGGAAGACGGATGAGAATGGTGCGCACCCTTGTTCTCGGAGCAAGCGGGCGGCTTGGCGGCATGCTGCGGGTCTTCTGGGGGGTGCGGCCCGCGGTCCTCTGGCAGAGCCGCCGTGCCGGGATGCCGGGGGCGCTGTGCTTCGATCCGCTGGACCGGGGGGCCCTGCTGCGGGCGGCCCGGGGCGCGGAGACCATCCTCTGCCTGGCCGGGGTGACGCCGGCGCGGGCCGCGCAGGGCGCGAATCTGGCCGAAAACAGCGAACTTGCGCTCGCGGCGCTGCGCGCGGGGGCCGAGACCGGGGCGCGAGTGCTGCTCGCCTCTTCGGCCGCGGTCTACGGGCGGGGCAATGGCGGCGGGCCGGTGCTGGATGAGGATGCGCCGCCTGCCCCGCAGAGCGCCTATGGCCGCGCCAAGGCCGAGATGGAGGGCCGGGCCCGCGATTTTGCCGCGCGGCGCGGAGTGCCGCTCTGCCTGCTCAGGATCGGCAATGTGGTCGGGGCGGATGCGATTCTCGGCGGCTGGCGTCCCGGTTTCGTGCTCGACCGGTTGGCCGACGGGACCACCCCCCGGCGCAGCTATATCGGGCCGGCCACATTCGCCGGCGTGATGGCGGGGCTCTGCGGGCTTGATGCGGAGCGCAGGAGTCGGCCGGATCTGCCGCAGGTGCTGAACATCGCCGCCCCCGGCGCCCCAGAAATGGGGGCGCTGCTCGCGGCGGCGGGGCTGCCCTTTGCCTGGCGTCCGGCCCCGGCGGAGGTGATCCCCCGGGTCGAGCTTGCGACCGAGCGGCTTGAACGGCTGGTACCGCTTGCCCCCGATGTGGGGTACCCTGCGACGCTGGTGCGGGAATGGCGCGACTGGCGCAGGGCCGCCCCATGAGCCCGGGAAAGCGCGTCCTTGATCTCGTCCTTGTCGGAATCCTCGCCCTTCCGGTGTCGCTGGTGCTTTCGGGGCTGCTTATCTGGCTTGCGTTCAAACAGGGGCGGCCGCTGTTTCACGTGGCCGAACGCATGAAGGGGGTGGACCGGCCGTTCTGGCTCTGGAAGCTGCGCACCATGCACGTGGCTGCGGAGGACCGCGGGGTATCGGGCGGCGACAAGAACGCGCGCATTACCCCGGCCGGGGCCTGGCTCCGGGCGCGCCGCCTTGATGAACTGCCCCAACTCTGGAACATCCTGAAGGGCGATCTGAGCTTTGTCGGTCCGCGTCCGCCCCTGCGCGAATATGTCGAACGCTTCCCCGATCTCTATGCCCGTGTGCTGGAAAGCCGTCCCGGAGTGACAGGACTGGCCACTCTGGTTTATCATCGCCACGAGGAGCGCCTGCTCGCGCGTTGTGCCACGCCGCAGGAAACCGACGCGGTCTATGCGCGCAGCTGTGTGCCCCGGAAGGCACGGCTCGACCTGATCTATCAGCGTCACCGGAACGTATGTTTCGATCTGCGGCTGATGCTGCACACGCTCGGGCCACTTCTGCGGTATCAATCATGAGCGCCCCTTTCCCCGTGCCGCCCCGGATTCCGGCAGCGGTCCTGTGTTTTTCCATTCCCGTTCCTCTGGTGGAGGGTCCATGCTGCTGAAGCTGATCACCTCGCTCAACCGGTCGCAGAAGGCGCTGATCTTTCTTAGCGTCGACCTTCTGATGGTGCCGCTCGCGCTGCTGTTCGCGCTGCTGGTGCAGGAACTGCCCGAACCAGGGCGGGCGCTCGCGCAGCTCGTGCCGGTGCTGCCCTGGCTGCTCGGTCTGGTCGGAGTGCTCGAGCTCGGGCTCGGGCTGCCAAAGATCCAGCTCAAGGCCTACGAGGGGCGGGCGATGCTGCGCAGCCTGCTGCTGGCGGTGGTGGCGGGTATCGCGCTTGCGAGCCTTCTGCATCTGGCCCGTCTTGCTCTGCCGTCGGGTACACCGATCATATTCACGCTCGGGTATTTCCTGCTCATGGTCGGGACAAGGATGCTGCTGCTGCAGGTGGTGCGCGGCGCCTATCGCCGCGGCAATCCGCGCCGGCGGGTGATCATCTACGGCGCCGGCACCACCGGGCGGCAACTGGCCTCGGCGCTGCACAACCACGAAAGCATTGATCCGGTCGCCTTCGTCGATGACAATGCCTCGCTGCAGGGGGTGATGGTGGCGGGGCTGCCGGTCTATGCCCCGGCGCGGCTGCGCGAACAAGCCGGACTCCGCGGGGTGAAGCGGATCCTGCTGGCCATGCCCTCGCTCAGCCAGCCGCGGCTTGCGCGGACCGCGCGGCTGCTCGGAACCTGGGGGTTCGAGGTGCAGACCCTGCCGAGCTTTGCCCAGCTGATCGGCGAAGAGCCGCTGCTCGACAAGCTGACCCCGGCGGCACCGCAAAGCTTTCTCGGCCGCATTCCCCATGCCGGGGCGCTGGAAGAGGCGGCGGCGGCCTATGCTGGGCGGGTGGTGCTGGTCTCGGGCGCCGGGGGGTCGATCGGCTCGGAGCTCTGCCGCCAGGTGCTGGCCTGCCATCCGCGCCGGCTGATCCTGTTCGAACTGAGCGAGCTTGCGCTTTACAACGTGCACCGCGAGCTCGAACAAACGGCCCAGGGCATCGGCGTGACCCTGGTGCCGGTGCTCGGCTCGGTCACCGATCCCCGCCAGGTGCGCCGCCTGCTGGCGGAGGAGGCCGTGCAGGTGGTGCTCCATGCCGCCGCCTACAAGCATGTGCCCCTGGTCGAGGCCAACCCGCTGAGCGGGCTTGCCAACAACATCTTCGGCACCCAGACGCTCGCCGCCGAGGCGGGCGCGGCGGGGGTCGAGCGGTTCATCCTGGTCTCGTCCGATAAGGCGGTGCGCCCGGCGAATGTCATGGGCGCCTCCAAGCGGCTTGCGGAACTCGTGGTGCAGGATCTGGCCACGCGCCACGGAACGACGGTGTTTTCCATGGTGCGCTTCGGCAATGTGCTCGGATCCTCGGGCTCGGTCGTGCCGCTGTTTCAGGAGCAGCTTCGTCAGGGCGGGCCGCTCACCGTCACCGATCCGCGCATGCGGCGCTATTTCATGACCATCCGCGAGGCGGTGCAGCTTGTGCTGAAGGCCGGAGCGGGGGCCGAGGGGGGCGAGATCTTCGTGCTCGACATGGGCGATCCGGTGCCGATCCTGAAACTTGCACGCCAGGTGATCGAGAGTGCAGGTTACACTGTGCGCGACGCGGCGAATCCCGCCGGCGACATCGACATCGAAATCACCGGGCTGCGTCCCGGCGAGAAGCTCGAGGAGGAAATCTCGATCAGCGGCGATCTCGTCCCGACCCGGTACCGGAAAATCCTCTGCGCCCGCGAGGCGCGGCTGTCGGAAATCGAGGTGGCGACCGCCCTGCGCGGGCTGCGCGCGGCGATGGCCGCGGGCGATGTGGCGCAGGCGCGGGCGGTGATCGCCCGCTGGACGGAATGCCCGGAAGATGCGCCCGCCGGGCGGACGCGGCCGGGCAGCGGGGCTCCTGAGCCCGCAAGGCGCGGCCGCAGACCAGTAAAAAGTGAAGTTCGGTAACAAGTACGCAGTGGAGGGGGAAAATCACCGGAAACGGTGAGAGAAAACAGGCACGCCAGACAGCAGAGGGAGCGAAACGACATGCAGGGTGACGGGCAAGGCCACGAGGCGGAACGCAACCGGAAACCAGGCATTGGCCGGAGGCGCCGCCGTCTCGCCGCGGCCCTGCTCGCCCTGCCCCTTGCCGCCGGTGCTGCCCCCGCGGCCTTTGCCGGGCCGCTGGCCGATGGCCCTGAACCGGGCGATCCGGCCCCGGCCACCTTGGCCGCGCCGCCGGCCGGTGGCGCCATCCGTGAAACCCCGGCCGGATCGGTTGCCGGGACCATTGGCGAAACCCCGGGCAGGACCATCGGCAGGACAACTGGCAGCGGCGCGGTCAGCTTTGGCGCGGTCACCGATCCCTTTCTCGGCCAGCGCGGGATGCTGGGCTGGAGCGAGCGCGGCTTCGGGCGGATCGGCTATAGCTGGCGGGGCGCCGATTACAGCGTGACCGCGGCGCTCGGCTTCGAGACCGGAAGCGGCCGGCCGCGTTTCGACGGCACTATGATCGAGCGCTATTTCGGCAACTGGACGCTTGGCGCCGGCCTGCGCGAGCGGCACTGGTCGCCCTCGCGCTACCGCTCCCTGATCCTGTCGCGCAATGCCCGCCCGCTGCCCTCGGTCTGGCTGGAGAAATCGACCCCCAGTGCCGTCGAGACCCCCTTGCTGGCCTGGCTCGGCCCCTGGGACGGCGAGGTCTTCGTCACCGGGCGCGACGGGTCGGCCGATGCCCGCCTCTTCGGCATGCGCCTCCGGATCCGCCCGCTCGCGGGGCTCGAGATCGACTTCCAGCGCACGGCGCAATGGTCGGGCGGCGGCCTTGGCCGGTTCGGCGACATGCTGATCGGCAGGACCAACGAGGGGCGCAGCGCCGAGGTGAACCAGATGGCGGGGGTGGGCATTTCCTGGCGCCTGCCCGAACATGTCCTGCCGGCGCGTTTCTACGTGCAGGCGATCGGCGAGGACGAGTCGGGGGGGCTGCCCTCCTGTTTCATGTATCTTGGCGGGGTCGAGCTCGAGACCCGGCTCGGCGACGTGCCGACGCGGATCACGCTCGAGGGCGTGGATACCCGCATCAAGACCACGAGAAACGGCTTCTGCGGCGCGGACACGGCCTATAATCACCACACTCACCCCTATATCCGCGACGGGCGGGTGATGGGGGCGGCGATCGACAGCGAGGGGCGCGAGATCGCCCTGCACCTGGAACACGAACTGTCCGATTTCAACCTGTCCTGGGGGGTGTCGCATGTGATCGTGAACGACAAGGACAACCCCGATCACCGGCTGAGCAGCGGCCGGGTCTCGGGGGGACTGGCCTATGTCGGGGTCGCGACCGAGTGGCAGGGGCTCGAGATCGAGGCGCTGCTTGCGCATCAGGGCTTTGCGCTCGACCGCGCTGACAGCCCCCGCGGCACCCGCCTCGCGGTCGGGGTCACGAAACGGTTCTGAAGGGGTGCCCGGGCGGCCCGGGACCCCTCGCGGCCGGGGTGGGTTGCAGCCCCCTTTCCCGGGCTGGCGCTTCCGCGCCGGCCCTTCCCCGAGAATGGTTTTCCCGCCAGTCCCGTAATCGCCAAGGCGCCGCGAAAAACCGGCCCAAGGGCAGGGCGCGCGCGCCCCGTGCGGCGATGACTTCGCGGTGCGTTCAATTTCACCTGCCATCATCAAACGACCGTATGCCAACGGTGCCACATGCGCCATGCCCCGGCAAATACCGCAGAAATGCGGGGCTTTCCGGCAGAAAAGCGAGGCGGGGCAGGTCCGGCAGGAACGAAATCGGCGGGTTTGCCGGTTGCCGAAAATCTGCTTGCGAAAGATCTGTCGGTGCTGATTATAGTAGCCGTATAATGATCATTATGTATCGTATCATATGAACAATACATGAAATCTGCAAGGATCGGACAGATGGATCAAGGCCCTCGGATCCCCGCATCCGCGCCGCTGGAGAGCCAAGCGGATTTGCCGGTTGCCGACTGGGCCCGGGCCGAGGCGGGGCAGGCGGCGCGGCTTGCGCGGGTGGCCGGGCAGCTTGGCGCGCTTGACGAGCGTCTGCATCGCGGCCCCCGGGGCTGGCGGCAGCGGCTGGCGCTGACCGAAGCGGCCGAGCTTGGCTGGCTTTGCGGCGAGCGGGTCACGCCCGACCGGCTGGCGCTCTGGGCGGCGCTGCGGATCGCCACCGCGCGCGACGCCGATGACGACGGGCGGGCGCTGGCGCGGGTGGGCTGGGCCATGCGCCGGCTGGGCGCGGGTCCGGGGCCGGAGGCGGGCCTGGTTGCCTTTCTTGGCCGGCACGAGCCGGAAACCGGCCCTGACACGGGGGAAACGGCCGGTTTTCCGCAGCCCGACGCGGAGGGCCCGATTGCGGAGCGCGCCGCGCAATGGGAGCGCACGATGGCGCAGGGGTGCGAGCTGCACCCGATCACCCGCGCCTGCATGGGGTTCCGGCTGTGGTTCCTCGCGGGGCTCGGTGTGCGGGGCGAGCGGATCGAGGCGGCGGTGGCGGCGGCGCGGATCTGCGCGGGCGAAAGCCGGGCGGCGGTGTTTGCGCCGCTCGCCACCGGCGGGGGGCAGGCGCTGCGCGGCAGCGGGGATGCGGACGCGCGGCTGGCCTGCTGGCTCGAGGGGCTGGCCGCCGGCCTGCGGACGATGATGCGCGCCCTTGACGAAATCGAAGCCTGGGAGGACCGCGCCCGGGTGCGGATGGCGGGGCTTTCGGGGCGCACGCCCGCGCGGCTTTGTACGGTGTTCAGTGAATGGCCACTTGTTTCCGCCCCCATGGCCGAGGCGCTGGCATCGGCAAGCCGCGCCACCGTGCAGCGCAATCTTGGCCGGATGGAGGCGCTTGGCCTCGTGCAGGAAATCACCGGCCAGAGCCGCTTTCGCATGTGGCGCGCGGCGCTGTAGCGGCGCGGGTGGAAGATCCGGGCGGTCAGACCTGCCCAGGGCCGATACTTATATCAGGCCGGTGATGAGGATGAGCAGGATCGGACCAGCATGTCGCGCACCGCCTGCATGAAAGGGGCGGGGCCCGCAGCAGAACACCTCGCGGTCAAGGTAATCGGGGGCCATCAGCCCGAGCATCGCCTGACTGAGCCGCCCGCCACGCGCCCGAAGGCGCGCGGAAGGTGAAGGTGGCGGCGTCCGCGGTCTCGGGGACCATCATCACGCATTCGAGTGGCTCGGCTTCCTGCCAGGGCTCGCCCGACCAGTTGTAACGTTCCTTGACCATCGGATCACTCGGCCGCGATGGCGCCGGCGGCGTCGGGCTGCAGGCGGCGAACCATCAGGGCCGCATACCAGCCGAGGAACTGGATCAGCCCCGGTTCCTGCACCGGCGAATTGGGACCGGGGCGACAGGCGGGGGAAAGGGCCCTCTTCTGGTTCTCCTCGACCACCTGCCCGTCCTCATCATTGGTGTAGAGCCAGACTTCGGTCAGCGTCTTCAGGTCATGGTCGCGTCCTTCCACGGCATCGGCGCGCACCAGCCCGGGTGAGGCGCGCAGGATCATTTGCGACGAGTGCAGGGACAGAGGCGACCGGGGGGCTTTCCCCGGTGCTGGCGGCAGTCCTTTACCGTGGCCCCAGCCTGGCCGTTCGATAGAATAGACCGGCTGCCCGATCGGCTGGAAGTCGCGACATGCCGGGTGCAGGTCTTTTCGCCGGTTACTCCTCTGCCAGAATGGCGCGATAACCTGCTCGCCAGTCGGGATAGCACATGACGAAGCCCGGCAGGGCGAGCATGCGGTCGTTTCTCAGGCGGCGGCTTTCGGCAAAGAACGCGGCCATTCCCGGAGAAAGGGCCGCCGGATCATAGGGGACGACCACTGGCAGAGGCAGGCCCAGCATATCGGCCAGACCGCAAAGCAGATCGACCGATGAACAGGGATTGCCATCCGCGAGATTGATCAGCCGTTCGCCCGCCGCCAGCGACAGCATCGCCGCCAGCGTGGCCCCGGCAATGTCATCGCGATGGATTCGGTTGAATACCTGGCCCGGCTTGTCAACGACGTGAAGGCCGCCGGCACGCAACGCCGCCAGATGGTTGCGCCCCGGCCCGTAGATGCCCGAGATGCGCAGGATATCGCAGGCCGCGCCGTGGCGGCGGGCTGCCTCCTGCCAGATGTCCTCGGCGATCAGCCGCGCTTTCGCATCAGGGCTGCGCGGGGCCGGCGGGCGGGATTCGTCGATCCATTCGCCGCCGCAATCGCCATAGACCGCGGTCGAGGAGAAATAGCCGATCCAGCCGAGCCGCCCGGCATTCGCCAGCGCCCGGGCCGCAAGCTCGTATGCCGGGCATCCCTCCGGCCCGGGCGGGGCCGACACCAGCAGGTCGGTGGTATCGTCCATCGCATCCAGCGCGAGCGCGCCGGTCTGTGCCGGGGCAAGTATGTCGATTCCCTCGCGCCGCAGCGCCTCGGCCTTTGTCGCATCCCGCGTGGTGGCCGAGACATGGGCCCCCTCGGCAAGCGCAAGCCGCGCCAGCGCACGGGCCGAATAACCCATGCCGAGTATCGTCAGGTGCCGTCCCGCGAGCCGCCCCTCGCCCGCTATAATCATGCCGCGGCACCTTCCAGCAGCCGCGCCTGCAGCGCGTCCATGGCGGCGATCTGGTCGGGTTTCAGCGCCTTGTTCCCGTCCCGGCCCAGGTAGATCTTGAACATGCAGCTACCGTCATGGGCGTAGAACTGCACCGAGGCCGTGTCCATGCTGAAGAACCTGCGCCGCACGAAGGCGATGCGGGCGCATTTCCGGTAATGGATATGGCCGCCGATGGCCTTGTCATGCAGGTTGAACATGCCGTGGCCGACCTCGCCGGGACCGACCGGGGCCTTGACCTCGAAGATGATGTTGGGGGTGTTGACGATGAAGGTGATCTCGCCCCAGCGGGTGATGTCCTCCATCACCTCGGTGAACAATTCGCCGGAGAGGCTGACCACCTCGCCCTCGGGCAGGGCGTCGAGGACGGCGAGCGGCGTCACCCCGGCCTTTTCGGCAATGTCTTCGAGGGCGCCGGTGGGATTTTCGGCGATGGCGGCGCGGATGGCATCCTTTGTCATGTCAGGTCTCCAAGGTCAGGGTGCTGGCCCAGCCAGCTGATGAGCCGCCCGGTCATGGCCACCTGCCAGAAACGGCCGGCCCGGGTCAGGCGGTGAAAGCGGTGGTCGGGCTCGAACAGGCCGGCGCGGGTCCATTGCACGATCAGGGGCGCGGCATGAGTGTGAAAGCTGGTGGCTTCGGCACCGCACAGACCGGCAATCGCGCAGTCCACGGCGCGCGGGTCGAGGCGGCCGAATTCCATCCCCGACTTCACCGCATTGAGCACCGGCGCGATCAAACTCGCGCGCATCAGCCCCGGCGCCAGCGGCCGGATGCCGCCGGCATCGGCCTGATAGGTCGCGAGATCCGTGCTGATGCGGTAATGCAGCCCGTCCAGAAATCCGGCCGCACCGGCGCCGAAAGCCAGGCAGTCATGGCCGACCTTGACGGCGACGTTGTAGACGCTGCGTTCGCGCAGGGAACCGCGCCAGTGACTGGCCGAGATCCGCTCCCAGCCCTCGGACAGGGCGGCATCCTCGCCGGCGGCCAGATAATCGCCGAGGCCGGTGGTCGGCGCGGGCTCCATCTTGCCCTTTTCGATCGCGGTCAGCAGCGGCGTGCCGGGGATCAGGTGCAGGGAATAGAGCGATACCCCGTCCAGCCCCAGATCGGCGGCGCGATGCATGTCGTCGGCCACATCCTCGGGCAGTTGCCGGGGCAGGCCATAGATCAGGTCGATCGCGACCGCACCCCGGTCCAGCGCCACCAGCGCCGCGAGATCCTGCATCAGGTCATCCGTGCCGGCGCGGCGGCCCTGCGGGCGGCGCACCTTTTCGTTGAAGCTCTGCACGCCGAGCGAAATGCGGGTAACGCCGGCGTCATAGGCCGCAAGCGCCTTGTCGGCATCGAGCGTGGTGATGCGCCCCTCGAGCGTGATCTCGCAGTCGGGCGTCAGCGGCAGGTGGCGGCGGAGGGCCGTGATCAGCCGCACGATGTCGCCGGTGGCGAGCGCGGTCGGCGTGCCGCCGCCAAGGTAAACGGCCTGCAGCGGCGGGCCGTCACGGGCCGGGGTGCGGGCAAACGCCTCAAGCTGCGCGATCACCGCATCGACATAGGGCGCTCCTTTGGCCGCGTGCCAGGGATTCTGGTAAAAGCCGCAGAACAGGCAATGGTTTTCACAGAACGGGACATGGACATAGCCAACCGCCGGGCGCGAACGCGGCCGGGCGTGCATTCCGGCCCAGAGCGCGGGCACCTCGGTCTCCGCGACGGGGCGCATGCCGGTGAAGCTATGCACCGGACGGCGACCGCCGAAGGCCCGGGCCAGCGGGTCGCCGGTCTCCTCGGCGAACAGGCTCTCGAGCGTCGGCCTGCTGTCCCTGTGCCCCGGAGACGGGGCGCGCAGGCGGGTGGAGGCGGCTTGCCGGTCGGAACGGGCGGATGCGAACATGTTGATACTCCACGTCAGCGCGGCGCGGCAGTGACTGCCGCCGCATCAGAAGGTCCTGGTCAGGAACAGGTTCACCGAACGCCCTGCTCCGGTCATCTCGCCATAGGGCTGATAGGTGCGGTTGGTGATGTTGTTCAGTTCGATGACCGCTGTCACATCGTTGGCGAAGGTCATCGAGCCATGCAGGTTGAGCGTGCCATAGCCGCCGGTGCGGTCCGTGACGGCGGCGGTTTCATCCCGCATCCGCACACGGGTTTCCCCGCGGACGAACAGATCCACCTCGCCATATACGTCCGTCAGCGCCCAGTCCTTGCGCAGGCCGATCCGGCCCGACAGTGCGGGCGTGCCGCTGTCGGTGGTCGAATAGCCGTTGGCAAAGGAGAATTCGCGCCGCATCGCCGCCGCCGTGACATAGGGCGTCAGCCCCTGTCCGGCGAGGTCGTATTCCGCATGGAGTTCCAACCCCCAGGTCTTTGCCCTGTCCACGTTCCGATACTGGCTGATGACGTTGCGCGGATCGCTTGCGTCGATCACCATCGAGGCGATGTAGTTGCGGGCATTGCTGTAGAACAGCGTCGAATCAAGCAGCAGCCCGCCGAAATCATAGCGCGCGCCAAGCTCGTAGGTGGTCGCGCGCTCGGGTTCGAGCGCAGGGTTGCCGATCGTCGTGCCCTCGCCGCCGGCGGTGGTCGAAAGGAAAAGCTGCCCCAGCGAGGGATAGATATAACCCTGCGAGACATTGGCCCGCAGCGCCAGGCTGTCGTCGGGCGACCAGACCAGCCCGGCCGAGAACAGCGCGAGACTGTCCGAACTGCTTTCGCGCGGCAGATCGGCGCCGTCTTCGCGGGCGGTTTCGTGCCGGGCCTTCACGTTGTACCAGCGCCCGCCAAGGGTCAGCGTCAGGTCGCCGCCGAGGTCGATCTCGTGCTGGCCGAAGATCGAGGTGGTCCGCACCACGGCATCATCGTAACGCAGCCTTGTGCTGACGCTCGGGAAAGGCAGCATGGGCCCGCTGACCGTGGTGATCGTGTCCTTGTCGGCCTCAAGCCGGTCGTCTTCGTATTCCAGCCCGACCACCGTCCGCGTGCGGTCGGAAAACCGCATCTCGGCCCGCAGGCTGGCGCCCCAGGTCAGTTGCCGGTCGCGCGAGGCCGACACCACGTTCAGCGTCATCGGCGCCGGGTGGATCGTGACATCGTTGCGGAACAGACGGTCGATGGTCTGGCGATAGACATCAAGGCGCAGCCGTTCGAGCCACGGGGTAAGGTCGGTGCCCTCATAGAACAGCCCCACCTTGCGCAGGTCGCGCTTTGGCAATTCGATGATGAATTCCGGGTCGCCGGTCGGCACATTGGCCGAAAGGTCATAGCTGAGCGCCGTCACCCCGACATAGTGCCTGCCCATCCGATAGCCGAGATGGCCGGAAACCGTGCGGTCGCTGGTGTCCGACTGATCCATGATCCCGCTCGGCGTGTGCCGGTCGCCCTGCCGCATCCGTCCGAAGGTCAGGCGATAGTCGAATTCGCCCGCCCCGGCATCGACGGTGCCCGCCGCCGTGGCCGAGGCGCGCCAGCCCTCGGTCGCCGAAATGTAACCGGCGGTGGTCGTCAGTTCGAAGGGTTCTGCCGCCCCTTTCTTCGTGATGATGTTGACGACCCCGCCGATCGCCTGACTGCCCGATGTGACGGACGAGGAACCCCGCACGATCTCGATGCGCTCGATCGAGGCCGGGTCGATCAGCACCGGCTGGCCATAGTTGGTATGATCGGTCAGCTTCTGCCCGTCGATCATGATCGCGACGCGACGGGCGCTTTCGCCCCGGATCGAGATGCGCTCGATCCCCTCTTCCGAGATCCGCACCCCGGGCACGTCGCGCAGCAGCTTCGCCACCGAGAGCGGCGCGGTCCGGCGCAGCTCTTCTCCGTCGACGACGGTGATCGACGCCGGGTTCTTCAGAACTTCGGTCGGCAGCCCGGTCGAAGTGACCGTGATCGTGTCGAGATACTGGGGCGCGTCTTCGGGTGCGCTCTCCTGAGCGAGAACCGGCAGGGCCGTGGTCAGGGAAAGCAGCAGGCCAAGGGCGCGCGGCCCGGGCCTCCGGTTGTGCATGGTCGCCATGGCTGTCCTTCTTGATGACGGAACACCGTTGTTCCGGGCTGCCTGGCGATTTGCTGGGTGATGTCTGCGCGGAAATATCGCGCCGGAAATACTTGAGTATTTTACTAGCCTTTTGCTCCGTGCCCGACAAGATCATTTGACGGCTCAAGCTCTGGCCGATCATGTTCCCTGCCTTGGGAAAAGGCTCGATTCAGGCTGCTCCTGGCACTGGGAAAACGATAACAATGATATATATCAACTATCTAGGCGACGCTTCCAAAACAGAGCGTCGCCGTTTTCCGGCTCGTCACCCGCGTCACGACATTGTCTGGACATAATGTCGCGCCAGAGCTTTCCCGGCCCGCAAGGCGTGCCCGGGCTGTCATGAACGTTCAAAATGAGTTCTGACGCCAGTCCTGGGGAGCTTTGGTCGTGTTTCCAACGATTTCGACGTGATCGGACTTTGCTCCCGCGAGCGAAAAATTCCCCCGGGGAAGGTGTGCGGCCATCGGCAACCGCCGCGAACGAGCATGGAATGTGACAGGACGCGTGCCAAAGCTGTGCCAGACGCCACTCTTGCAGGCCGGTTCACACCCTGTCTTTCGTATTCTGCCTTGACCCTGCCCATCCCGCCATTTCCGCGCCCTTAGCCGCCATGACCCTTCGCCCCGTTCTCTGGCATTATCCTGCAGGGCCGTTCTTTGCGATTTCGGCCATAACCGCATGTGTATTCCCCTGGATATGGATTCTTCCGGGCGGAGACGCGCATCTTTTACATCTGCGCCTCGGGCTCTTCGGGTTCGGCGGCGCTGCGATCATCGGTTATGTCCTGACGGCTCTCCCGGCCTGGAGCCCGCATCGCCCGTTTTTGGATACACGGATGATGGTCGCCGCCTTCCTGCTGGCCCGCGGGCTGAGCGTCGCCTTTCCAGCCCAGATTTTCCCGTCATTCGTTCTTTCTGTCATGATCGGAGTGGCGATCTTCATGCCGGCCTTGCACGCTGCGGGACTTTCCCGCCTGCCGATCGCTGCCGCGCCGCTGTCGCTCGCATTCGGCGAAGCGATGATCGTCGCCGGGTGGATTCCGTACTCATGGGCGGTCCTGCTCATGGCCGGGTTGATCCTGCTGGTCGGCGGGAAGGCAGTGCCGGTCTTTGTCGCAAGCGATCTCGCCCGGCAGGGAAGGCACCCCTCGCCACTGCCGCCGCTCTGGCTGCCATTTGTGCTGGTGTTGCCCGTCATGCTGCTCCCGGGCCTCGCTGTCTGGGCTGTCGGCATCATACTTGCCGCCTCGATTTTCTGGCGCAGCGGTTTGACCGACCGCCCAAATCAGGCCACTGTGCTGCTTGGCGGTGCCTGGAGTTCGCTTGCGCTGACACTGCCCGGGCTGCTGTTGCTGACAGGCACGGAATTGCGTCAGCCCATTGAGCACCTCTTCCTGATCGTGACCATGGGCGGCACCATATTTGCCTTTGCAGGCCGTGCCGCGATGCCCCGCTCCTCTTCGGGCGGCCTTCGGCCACGATCTCTGCAGATCTCGGGGCTGGCACTGATCCTGTTGGCCGGACTGCTGCGCGGCACGGCCGCTCTCGCTCCTCCGTGGCTATGGTTTTCTCTTTCGGCCTGTTCATGGAGCGCCGGTTGGCTCTGCTTCCTGGCCGTACATCTGCCGGCATTGTGGCGCCCGGCGCCCTTCCCGATCCTCAGCGCCTCGCGCAAGCCCGAAAAAGCAAAAGATGATGACGGTGCGCCGCGGTCCGGGCATGGGGCACGGCGCCCGGCCTCTAAAACCAACTAAAACTATCAACTTGACACGTTCCGCAGCGCGGTTCACAAAACCGTCAGCCGGATCGGGCGTATGCGCCCGGCCATGCCAACCAGCCAGATTCTGTTAATGGAGGGCGGAGCATGGGCTTCTGTGCTGTCGATGATGGTGTGCGTTCCAGCGTTGCCACATCTTTTCCCGTCATGCTGTTTCCCGATCGTGCCGCTGCGCGCGCAATAATGCCCGTTGCGACCCGACCGGCCGAAACCGGTGCGCCCCCGCTTCGCCAGCATGGCTCCGGCCGGAAACGAAACCGGCGGTTCGGTGTGGGACAGGGCGTTTTCGCAATCCAGAACGGTGTGACTCCGGCTCGTGGCGGATGGTGCAGCAGCCGTAGTGCAAGGGCGGACAGCCCTCGCAGGAAACCGGTCAGGCAATCTGCCAATCATCCTCGGCTCACGCTCACGGCAGCAAATTCACAAGAAAAAGGAATGACATGGGACAGTTGAAAAATCATGCGGCAGGAGGGCTGACCTGTCTGGGCTTCTGGGCCGCATTCATGGCAGGGCCGGGCCTTGCACAGGAACTGGTTCTGGAAGAAACCCCGGTTTCGGAAGAGACCGAGGAGACCGGTGCGGGAGAAGAGCCGATCACCATGCTGGACCAGCTCGTGGTTTCCGCAAGCGGCTATGCGCAGACCCTGCCTGATGCGCCGGCAACCGTCAGCGTGATCGACGGGGAGCAGATCAACTCGAAACCCTATGCCAGCGTGACCGATGTGCTTCGGGACGTGCCGGGAGTGGTGGTTTCGGCGCCATCGGCAAGATCAGGTGCGGAAACCATCACCATCCGGGGGCTGGGCGAGAATTACGTATTGACGCTGGTCGATGGCCGGCCGGTGGGGAACTCGCGCGAGGCGACATATAACGGTTTCGGTTCAGGACAAAGCTGGTCCTATCTGCCGCCCCCTTCGGCAATCGAACGGATCGAGGTGATCCGCGGGCCGATGTCCTCGCTCTATGGTTCCGCCGCATCGGGGGGTGTGATCAACATCATCACCAAGCCGGTTTCGGACGTATGGTCCGGAACCCTGACGCTCGGCACCTCGACCTATCAGGACAGCGATGCGGGGAGCGCAAACGAAGGCCGGTTCTACCTGAGCGGCCCGCTGATCGGAGAGCGGCTCGGCCTCACGCTCTACGGTTCCCGTCACGAGCGCAGCCGGAAAAGGATGCAGGTCGCCGGACGCGGAGGAAGCATTACCGAACAGGCGCAGGATGTCGAGCGCAAGTCGCTTGGCGCGCGTCTGACATGGGCCATTACCGATATGCAGCAACTTGATTTCGAAACCAGCTACAACGGGAGCGATACAAAGACGGTTGCGACTGGCGGGACGCCGGGCGGCATCAAGCTCAAGCGCATGAATTACAGCCTGTCACACCGGATCAGCTGGGGGAACGGCCACGAAACCACCTCTTTCCTGTCATATGAGGATGTGGATTTCAGCAATGGCGACAATGTGTCGGGTTACGACATGCTCAACCTGAACACCAAGACCAACATGAGCCTTGGCCGCCACGACCTGACCTTCGGCATGGACTATATTGACGAGACGACGCGGCACTCGCCGAATCGTGTCAACGTCGACCCGAAGATGACCCGCTGGCAATGGGCGCTGTTTGGTGAGGACAACTTCCATCTGACCGATGACCTGACGCTGACGCTGGGGCTGCGCCATGACCAGAACGAACGTTACGGATCGCATGTCACGCCGCGTCTCTACGCCGTCTGGCATGCCACGCCATCGCTGACCATCAAGGGCGGCGTGAGCGGGGGCTACAAGACTCCGACACTGAAACAGGCCGACAGCAACATATTCGAACCATCGGGCGGGGACGGCCGGGCGCGCGATCAGGGCAACACCGACCTCAAGCCGGAAACCAGCACGAACTACGAGATCGGCGCGGTCTGGGAAAGCGCAAGCGGCGTGCAACTGGGGCTCACCGCCTATCATACGCGCTTCAAGGACAAGATCGAGCGCGAGACGATCTGCAACAACGAGGCACCCATACCGGGCCTGCCGTCGGATTGCGGAATGAACGGCCCGGGTGACCCGATCAAATGGATCAGCCAATACGTCAACCGGGACGCGGCCGAACTGAACGGGGTGGAAATGACAGCGGATTTCTCGGTGCGGGATCTCGATGTCACGTTCAACTACACCTATGCGGACAGCAAGATCACCAAGGGCGACAATGTCGGTGAGACCTTTAACAGCAGCCCGCGACACATTGCCAACCTGGGGCTTGATTGGACCGTTACGGACAAGTTCTCTCTCTGGGGAAATGCGCAATATCGCAGCGCCACCACAGATTCGGGCAGCAACCAGATCGGCGAGCATACGATTTTCGATATCGGAGCGGATTACAGTTTCAACGACAATGCCATGTTGAGCCTTGCCGTTTACAATGTCGGCGACAAGAGCTTCGGGCTGACGCATTACAACGACGGCGGCGCTTCTATGCCGGTCTGACCACCCGCTTCTGAAAGCAAACGCGGCCGTCCTTGCTGATGGCCGAACCATACAACGTTTAGGAAACCTTACATGCCTTTTCTCCTTCGTGTTCCCGTTCCCGCAGTGGCATTGGCGACCCTTCTGGCTTCGGGGGTCAGCGCTGACACCGTCTTCGATGCGCCCGCCGATTTTGTGGGTCGGATAATGTTCTCCGGTCCACAGCGCAGTGCGATTTATCCCGGAAGCAAGGTCGAAGTCACAGGCTCGGGCTTTGCTCCCCAGCAACGGGTCACGCTTCAGCGTGGCCAAGGCCTGCTATCGTCGCCGGATTTGCAGGCCGACGCTGAGGGCGGCTTTACCTTCAGCTTTGATCTTCCCACGGATGCCGTGGTCGGTCAGCATCCGGTCGTGGTGCTGGCGGACGATCCCGATTCTGCCGCAGTGACGCCGCTGAAGGTTTCACCGCAGGTGCCGCTAGCGGGAGCCGATGATTATGAGACCAAGGCGGTCAAGGTCACGCCTGGCGTCTATCAAGTCGCGCACAGCGCCAATAATGATACGGTGTTTGTCGCCTCGGCCGTGGGTCGTCCGCCCGAGGGCTCGTCCAGCATTGCCAAGCTGGACGCCGCCACGCTTGAAGTTCTCGCACAGACCGACCCCGGTGACTTTGGCGCCTTCGGGATCGGCGTGGACGATGCAAACGATACTGTCTGGGTGACAAATACCCGGCACAACGCCGTAGCGGTCTATACCCAGGGAGACCTGTCCCTGATCAAGCAGTTCGAGACTGACACAGTCGAGAAACCGCGTGATGTGGTAATCGATGAGACCAGAGGCCGCGCTTATGTCAGCACCCACCGCAATCGGATCGAGAGCTTCGACACAGAAACGCTGGAAAAGCTGGATGGGTTTGAGCTGCAGTCTGAGCAACGTGGCGAGAGCTTCGCGGCCATGAGTCTGGCTCTGGATCAGGTTGGGGGGCAGCTCTATACGGTTTCGCTGCGCACGCCTGAGGCGGCGCGGATCGACCTGGATTCGGGCGAGGTGACGATTTTTGCTCTGCCAGGCGTAAAAAACCCATCCGGTGTAGATATAGATCCGCGGACCGGACGCATCTTCGTAGCCTCGCAAGGAAGCGATAACGTAATCGCCATCAACGGCGAAAGCGGACAGCTTCTGTTTGACACGCGGGTCGGGGCGGGCCCACTGAATATCGCCTTTGACGTGGTTAGCGGTCAGCTGTTCGTCGCCAGCCGCGCTTCGGACACGATCACGGTATTGGATGGGTCCAGTGGCAAAATCCGGGCCAATCTGGATGGTGGTCCCTTTCCGAACCATCTGATCGTCACGCCCGATGGTACGGTTTTCTCGGTGAACAAGGCGCGTGGACAGGATGATTCCAATGGCGACCGACTTTCGCGCATAGCACCGGACACGTAACCGCGTGCAGAATGAGGCTATCGGTAGGCGCGCGACGACCTGAAGGCAGTCAATGAATACTTATGCGGGATCATCACGCTGCTATTCTTGAGAACCCCGTCGGAGAAAATCAGCGTGGAAGAACTGAAGCAGTTTTTCCGGGTGGTTCTTGAAAACCGGTGCGCCTTGGCGCGACCTGCCCCAGGAGTTCGGCAAGTGGTCATCGGTCTACCGTCAGTTCCGCCGCTGGACCCTTGCGGGACTGTGGGGGGTTATCCTGGACGCTCTCAACCACGCCGGGGTTGCGCCGGACAAGCTGCAGATGGTCGACAGCACAGTGATCCGGGCGCATCATCATGCGGCGGGCGCAAAAGGGGGACTCCGAAAGAGGCTCTTGGCCGTTCGAGAAGTGGGTTCTCGACCAAGATTCACCTCCGTCAACGGTGCTGGCCTCCCGATGAGGACCGAGATCACGCCGGGGCAAGATTCCGACTATACCATACCGGCTATGATCTGGTGATGGCCGACAACCTGCCCGTCGGCTGGCAACCCGCTACGACAAACCGCAGATAGTTTCCTCGGCTTTGTCGATATAGCCTGCATCAGGCTATGGCTTCGACATTTGTCAACATGACCTAAGAGCGACAGCCCATACTACCCCACCTGCTCGACACCGCCAATATGCTAAACTCCGACATGAACGTCTCTCTCGCGGAGGTTCCTACGAAACCGTTATGGCACATTCGATGGCGTCGGGTGGGGGCATCCACCGCATCAATCCAGTCTGTTAAATATTTCGTCCGTTTTGTACAGTGTCATATGCCGTCCAGAAGGTCTCATATAAGTCATTCAAATCGCTATTGTCAGCCATGAAGGCCTTTTCTTCTTTAGTCAGGGATACGCGCTTATCAGATACAAACTTTTCTGCCTGATTAGCTTTTCTTGTGGGATCTATATTTTTCAACCATACTTCAGATTCACTTAATTTAAGACGGGCCGCAACATGGGCAAGATGTAGTCGATCATCAGCCTTCATGCGATCTAGAGAAAAGGCTGTGAAATCAATCTCGTCTCTGGACAACATCTCCAATGCCGTAGCTATGGATATACGATATTGCTCAGCAACCTTATCAATTTTAGAGTTCCAACGGCTTGCGCAAGAAAGAAAATGTGCTTCAAAATTTCGCAAACAGTATAAGAATTTAAATCCACCTACCGCACGCGCCATACTTAAAGCACGCAATTCTACACGCGGCAGTTTGAAGCCTATAAGGTTTGTATTTTTAGGTGTCGACTTCACGCCATGTTTCTGGCCCGCACAAATCATTTGATAGAATAAGGCAGCGCGTTTACGTTTCCAGATTTTGGAGCTTACCTCATCTTTTTTCTTTTCTTCTATGTTTTTATAAAACTCATTATTTCTATGTAGATAGTCTAGAGTTGTCTCCAATACATTTGGATGCATCTCGCCCTGGATGACCACGTTCGAATGTGTATTCAAAGCGTTTGTTATAAACCTTGTTCCACTCCTAGGGGGGCCGCCAATAATTAAAAAGTCTTGCACGTTGAGCACCAATGTGTCTTTTTCTATAATGTTTTAGGTCAGTATCATCAGGCGATGACGCAATCTGTTCCCCGGTTGGGAGTTGACTCGGTTTCACGGGCGGCGATTCATGCCGGTTTCATAGTCCCAGCTATTGCAGATTGCGGCGACTGTTTCCAGCATAATGTAACGGCGCGAGACCGGCGATGTCTGTGGGAGCAGATCCTGGAGGCGCTGAATGAGAGGAGATCGCTGTGGCCTGCGCCGGATGCTTGCAGACGAAGCTGATCGCGTGACCGGGCTCCCAACGCAACGGCCTGGTGCGGCCGGGCAGGGCGGGTCGAGGTGCCGGATTGCGGACATGACCCGATTGGCCTGTGGCGGGGCTGGGCAAGGTTCTGATGTGAACGCGGCGACCGAGCCCGCCGGTCAGGGATATGGGAACGGGCTGATATCAGTCGATGTTCAGCTCGGCAATTCTCCGGGCAAACTCCGAGCGCAGGAACGGCATGTGTCCGGCGATTGAGATGGCTGCATTTCGGATCGCCTGGCCGCCACTGGATTTCATGGTGGCCAGTCGGGTCATTCTGTCCGTGAATGCGACGATATCATTCGCGACGCGGTGCCGCTCCGCCGCCCACATATCAAGAGCCGCACTGTCTGCACCCTGCGCCAGGACCTCGGCGAGCGAAACCGCATCCTGAATCCCCGTGTTCATTCCCTGCCCGCCTGCCGGGCTGTGAACATGTGCCGCATCTCCACACAGCAGAACGCGCCCGCTGCGCGGTGTCTGTGCCACGCGATGATGTATACGAAATCTGGAGCTCCAGACGATGTCATGAATATGACCGGGCCTTGCCGATGGACCGCGAGTATCGATCAATTCCTGCATGAAGGACCTTGAGGGGAGTTCCGGCGCGTCATCTATGGTCGCAACAATCCGAAAGTGCTCCCGGGGCAGCGGCGCCACCACCACAAGGCCGGCGGGCGAGAAGAACAGGCTGACCTCCTCGCGCCCGAGAGGCCAGTCCATCCGAACATCGGCGAGAACAAAGGATTGCTGATATTCAGCGCCGGAAAACGCGATGCCGGCCTGGTCCCGCACCCGGCTGTGCATCCCGTCGCAGCCGACAATCCAGCTTGCGCGAACGGTTCTTGTGGTCCCGTTGTCCAGAAGCGTCGCTTCGACCCCGTCGCTCGTCTCGGTGAACGAGACCAGCTCACAGGGCCGCGTAACGGCCCCTCCCAGCGTTTCCAGCCGATTCAGGAGAATCTGTTCAGTGCGGTCCTGAGGCAGCATCAATGCAAATTGATAGGCGCTCGATATGCCGGAGAGATCAATGGTGACCAACACGCGGTCGCGATCGCGCACACGGAACGTCGGGATGCGGAGGCCCTGTCCTGTCAGGGTCGACGTGACGCCGAGCGGTTCCAGCACCTCCAGGGTGCGGGCGTGAATGACGGCGGCTCTCGAAGTGTTCGCGCCGGCCGGCCGGCGATCGACCGCGATGACGCTTTCGACGCCGCGCCGCTGAAGCACGGCAGCGAGGGCGAGCCCGCTTGGGCCCGCACCGACAATGAGGATCCCGGCTTCCGCCATCATTGGTCCCGGTCGCGGTCGAAAGCAAAGGGTCGCGCATCGGGACGTGAATCGCAACCCGGGGCCAGAATTCGAATGCGCGTTGTTTCAGGATCACGATACTGAACCCGCCCCCTTTCGACCGGAAACCCGGGCATTCCCACGGAGGCCTGGGGATAGCCCCAGGCACGGCGGATTCGTGCTTCCTGCGGGTGTTCTGGACGGCCGGGCCGCCGGCAGATCCTCAGCCGGACGCAGCGGATTGCGCGTTCGTGAAAGCTGCAGATCAGATGCGGAGGTTGATTTTCGAGCGCCCGGTTCTCTTGACTCGGCATAATTTTGCCGATGTACAGTATACCATGTCAATTTTACGGGATGGGGGATTATGCGGATTTCACTTGTAGTGGCTGCGGTCGGCAGCCTCGGGATGGTCGCCTGCGGTGGAGGGAGTTCCGGGTCGTCTGGACCCGTCACTCCGGTCGACCCGGATGCGTCCTTTGCCGATCTCGTTGCAACAACCGGCCGGATTGTCGGCGAGCATCCTGTCTCCTGGGATGAAGACAAGCTTTCGCCGGCACCAGCCGTGGAAGAGCACGGCACGGCGACATATCGGGGGGCTGCGACCTATAGTACTACGGATGGGGACTTTACCAATCCCATCGCCGCCTCGAACGTGACTGTACACGCGACTATTGGCGGTGACGATCTGGTGGATCCCTACTCCGGGAGCATCACCGGCAGCCTTGATAACTTCCGCGATGCTTCGAACAATCCGATCGCAGGGCAGATCGACCTGGTCAATGGCACTATTGCCGGAAACACCATATCCGCAAGTATGGAGGGGGAGATAAACGGCCACTCGGTCAATATCGACAAAGACGCTGAAGGTGGATTCAGAGGCGGGTTCCGCGGCGATGAAGCCGAGGCCATCAGCGGCCCAATTGATGGTTCGGTAGACGGCACACGATATTACGGCCAGTTCGGCGCCGAACGATAGGCCCGGAACATCAGATCCGGGCGGCCGATATCCCTGCGGCCGCCGAGCACCTTCCGACTGTGTGATCATCTGTTGCTTCATAAAGCTTTCCGCATAGCGGCAACAACGATCGTTCTGCTCATCGTACTGCTTCCCTCTGCGGGGATGACGCAGGAACGCTGGCCGTTGGCACTTGCTTTCGGCTCTCCTCGGCTTGCGTTTCACAGCCTTCTGGCCGAGCAGCCCAAGGGATCGCGTGGCTATGTTTTTTCGCTGGCCCGGCGGCTGGCTGTGCAGCCCGGGCAGCGCTTTCCCGATGTTGTCCAATACGGCGTCACGGTCTCGCCGGTGTTGCGGCATGAATATAACGTGAATGGCGGAATCCCGTCCGATTATCTCAGGATCGGGGATTTTCTGTTCAAGGTAGACCCCGATTCCCGCGCCAAAAATGCGGTGATGGCGGGCCTGCGCGCCTCGGCCGGGCTGTCCGTGGCCGTTGCCAAGGGAGCGGTCCTGTCCTTCAGCGGCTACAAGGAGTATCGCAGGGCGGTCGGAGACGACCTTTCTGTCCGGGAGCACGGCGGCGCGGTCACTCTCAGCCATACGCGGGACGACTGGTCCTATATCGACGTGTCAGCCGGGCAGTATGAAAAGCGGCGCAAGCTCGGGGATGACAGCACGAAATATGCGGTTGTCACTGTCGGCCGCATTATCGGCAGTGCCGAAGCAACGCGGGATGTCTCGGGGACATTCATGCGCATCCGTGACAATTCGACCTGGCAGAATCGTGTTCGTTTCAACGTCGCGTCAGTCAATCCGCACCTCGGCCTCTGGCGCCTCTCCGTCGAGGCAGGAGACCGCTTGGAGGGGCGGCTCCTTCCCACGCTCTCTGTCACCGGCGCTTATTCCAACATCCTTTTCGGCTCCCCCACCACCCTGTCGCTTTCGGCAATTCAGGAGAGAGGGGGGAAATTCTTCGGAACAGAGCGCCGGGATGATATTCTGGTGGCACGAGCGGACCGTCGGTTCGGGCGCAGACTGGATGGCTATGTGTCGGTGGAGCGGAGGAATTCGAGCATAGAAGCATTCTCGCACACGAATATCGAGGCCGGATTTGTGATCAGAGGATTGGGCCTGGCGAATTAGGGGTCGACGCTGGCAACCGTTCCCCGCTGATCGGTCACCGGCGTCACAAAACCCGCTGCCGAAGCAGCATGGCAGATGGGGAACAGACAGAAGGGACAGAGGCGTGTGAAGCCGCACGACACATATCGAACCTCTGCGTGGTCAACGGCCCTTGCCGGGATGTCGCCGTCGTATTTCGGCCTTGCGATGGCCACGGGGATCGTATCGCTTGCAGCGGACGCAACCGGTTACGCGACCATTGCGCGATTGTTGTTCGGCCTCAACGTGGTGCAGTATCTGGTGCTCTGCGGGCTTTATGCATGGCGCGCCTGCGCATTTCCGCGCCGCTTCTTCGGTGACATGCTCACCCACGCCACCGGCCCCGGTTATTTCACGATGGTCGCGGGCACCGGGGTTCTGGCCAGTCAGTTCATTGTCCTCGACGGGAACATCGTGGTCGGGAAGGTGCTCTGGGGTCTTGGATGCCTGCTGTGGGTCGGCCTTACTTATACGATCTTCACCGCGCTGACGGTATGCCGCGACAAGCCGACGCTTGATCGCGGCATAAGCGGCGGCTGGCTTCTTGCGGTGGTGGCCACGCAGGCCGTTGCCGTGTCGAGTGCGCTCATCGCCACCGAGGTCGCGCAGCCGCACCGGCTCGAACTGAACCTCCTTGCGCTTTCGATGTGGCTCTGGGGCGGCATGCTTTACATCTGGATGATGTCGCTGATCTTCTATCGCTACACGTTCTTCCGCTTTTCGCCGTCCGACCTGACGCCGCCCTACTGGATCAACATGGGGGCCATGGCGATTTCGACGCTCGGCGGATCGCTTCTGATCGGCAACGCGCCCGATGCCCCGTTCCTGACTTCGATTCTGCCGTTTCTCAAGGGGTTCACGGTGCTCTACTGGGCGACGGGCACCTGGTGGATCCCGATGCTGCTGCTTCTCGGGGTGTGGCGGCATGGATACCGCCGCTTTCCGCTGCGCTATGATCCGCTCTACTGGGGTGCTGTCTTTCCCCTCGGGATGTATTCCACCGCGACCTGGCACATGATCGAGGTGATGCCTCTCGGCTTTCTCGAGCCGGTACCGCGCCTGTTCTTTCATGTGGCGCTTGCGGCCTGGCTTGTCGCCTTCGGGGGGCTGCTGCACCGGCTTTCCCGCATCCTGCTGGACAGAAATCCAGGAGCAAGCTCCTGACATCCGCCGGCGGCGGCTGCATCTGCGCGGTGTCCGGGCAGCATCCCGGTGCCTGGCGGCACATCCCGATGCGAGGCATCGAGACCGTGAATTGGTTGACCTTCTGACTAGATCTGCTGCCTATGCTGCTGACGCTTGCGGAGATCCGCGATCAGGCACGAAGCCAACGGAGTCCGGCTGCCGATCATCCCGGACTGGATCGCCTCAGCCTTGTCAGGAGCACTGCATCGGAAGCGCCCTGACAGCACGGGCCGCTGTAACCGACGGAAAACGGGCCCCCTTTTCGCATCCGGCGGGGGCCCGTAAGGTCAGCTTGCGACGGCGATGCGGGGCGCCGTGAAGGATTCGAGACGCTCACCCGCCCGCAGCCCGTGGGCATAGGCGAAATCGGCCGCGGCGAGCTTGTGCCCCGAGGCGGTGCGCACCTTGGAGATCTCGATCACGCCGCCCTGCGCCGCGACATGAATGCTCTGCTCCCCGATGCTGACGATCTCGCCCGGCTTGCCCTGCACATCGGCAAAGCGGCGAACCGGCTGCTTGCGGGCCGAGAACAGGTGGACCTTGACGCCGTTGACGACGGTCCAGGCCCCCGGCGCCGGATCGCAACCCCGGATCAGATTGTGAATCTGGTCGATATGGGCGCCCCAGTCGATGCGCGATTCCGCGTCACGGCACCAGCCTTCGTAAGAGGCGGCGGCCTCGTCCTGCGGGGTCTCGCTGTGGCGGCCGGCCACCACGCTGTCGGCCGCCTTCAGCATCGCCTGCACCCCGAGCGGGAACAGGTGATCGAAATAGACCGATCCGACCGTGTCTTCGGGGCCGACGGGGACCGTTTCCTGCAGGATGACGGGCCCTTCATCAAGGCCATCGGTCGGGCGGAAGATGGTCAGACCGGTTTCGGAATCGCCCTTGATGATCGGCCAGTTGATCGAGCTTGGCCCACGATAGAGCGGCAGCAGCGACGGGTGATACTGGATCATGCCATGGCGCGGGATGTTGACAAAGGATTGCGGCGCGAACTGCAGCACATAGGCCATGACCCCGATATCGGCGTCGAGTGCGGCAAGCGCGGCTGCGGCCTCGTCACCCTTGAGATTCGGGAACTGAAACAGGTTCAGGCCCCGTTCCTCGGCCGCAAGACGCAGCGGATCGGGGCGGGAGCCCGGCTTTTCCGGGGCGCAGAAGACGCCGGCGACCTCGTCGCCGCGTTCGATGAAGGCTTCCAGCACGGCCTTGCCGAATGCCTGCTGGCCAATGATGGCGATACGCATGGATTTCTCCTTGTTTGCGGTTGTTTCCGGGACGGGTCCGCATTCAGGCGGTCAGGCCCGGAACGGAAACGGAAAGATGAAGGCCGGCCCCGCGGGGAGGAATGCGGGACCGGCCCCGCGCGTCAGCGCCCGGTGTTGATCCAGACCACTTTCGGTTCGGTGAAGTTGTCGATGGCGGCTTCGCCATGTTCGCGGCCAAAGCCCGAGTCGCGCACTCCGCCCCAGGGCAGGCGGATATCGGTCGGTCCATAGGTATTGACCCAGACCGTCCCCGCCCTGAGTTCACGGGTGAACCGGTGCGCGCGGGTCACGTCCTTGGTCCAGACGCCGGCGGCGAGGCTGTAGGCGGTGCCGTTGGCGATACGGATCGCGTCGTCTTCGTCGGCAAAGGGCATAACCGCGGCTACCGGGCCGAAGATTTCCTCCTGCGAGATCCGCATCTCGTGGTGCACGCCGGCAAAGACGGTCGGCTCGACATAATAGCCCCTGTCACCGATGCGGTTGCCGCCGGTGACGATATGGGCGCCCTCCTTGCGGCCGATGTCGATGTAATCGAGAATGCGGTTCATCTGGGCCTCGGAAACGATCGGGCCCATGTTGGTGCCGCTTTCCAGCGGATCACCGATGCGCATGCCAGCGGCGCGCGCGGCGAGGCGCTCGACCACCTCGTCATGGATGCTTTCATGCACGAGGATGCGGGAGCCCGCCGAACAGACCTGCCCGGTGTTGAAGAATATGCCCGAGCCCGCCGCCTTCACCGCCGAGTCGATATCCGCATCGGGGAAGATGATGTTGGCGGACTTTCCGCCCAGCTCCAGCGTCACGCGCTTGAAGTTGCCGGCGGCGCCCTGCAGGATCTGATGCCCGACACGGGGCGAGCCGGTAAAGGTCACCTTGTCGATATCCGGGTGATCGACGATGGCCTGCCCGGCCACCTGGCCGAAGCCCGGAACCACGTTGAGCACCCCGGCGGGAATCCCGGCCTCGAGCGCCAGTTCGCCGATCATCAGGGCGCTGAGCGGGGTAATCTCGGCCGGCTTCAGCACCACGGTGCAGCCGCAGGCGAGTGCGGGCGCGATCTTCCACATGCCGATCATCAGCGGAAAATTCCACGGCACGATGGCGCCGACGACGCCCAGAGGCTCGCGGATGGTATAGGTCAGCGCATCGGGCCGCGCCGGGATCACCTGGCCGTTTATCTTGTCGGCCATGCCCGCGTAATAGGTCAGGGTGTCGATCACCGCCGGCAGATCCTGACGCCGGATCGCCGAGACCGGCTTGCCGGAATCGAGGCTTTCGATCCGGGTGAGCTCATCGGCATTTTGCCGGACCAGCTCGGCAAGCCGCAGCAGAAGCGCGCCGCGGTCGGCTGCCCGCATATGCCCCCATTCGCCATCGAGCGCCGCCCGCGACGATCGCACCGCGGCATCGACGTCCCCGGCATCGGCCTCGGCCACATGCGCCAGAACCTCGCCCGTGGCCGGATTGAGCGTCTCGAAACTGCGCCCCGATCCGGCGGCGATCCGGCGGCCGTCGATCAGCAGTCTCTGCGTGTCCGTCGTTGTTCGATCAAGCATATCGCCCTCCTTTAATATGCACAGGAAATCATATCTTTAATGATTGCCCACAAGCATGGTGATTGGATAAACTATGAATAACCCGTGTGAGCATGGGAATATGAAATCTTGTGCCGGACGGGGCTAGAAAAATATGAATATGTATTCATAACATTTCGGAGGCTTCGCCCGAGTGGGGCCATATGCGCCGCATGGCGCAGGCAGGGTCAGGCAGGGTCAGGCAGGGTAGGGACGCGCAATGATAAAAATAGAAATCGAGCCGATCTGGCGTTTCACGCGCGGCGAAGATGCGCAGTCGATGCAGGTCATGCTCGACTTTCTGGCAGAGATCAGGGCGACCGGGAAAATCACTGTCGCCGCTGACCGGGCCGGCATGTCCTATCGCCATGCCTGGAACCTCATCCGGAAATGGTCCGATTTCTTCGCCACGCCCCTCGTGGTGCGGCGGCGCGGCAGCGGCACCACGCTCACCCCTTTCGGGGAAAAGCTGGTCTGGGCCGGGCAGCGGCTCGATGCCCGGCTCGGGCCGCTGCTGGAGAACCTGTCACAGGAGCTTGAAAGCGAGATCAACCACATGCTGCAGAGCGGGCCCCTGATGCTGCGGGTCCATGCCAGTCACGGCTTCGCGGTGCCCCGCCTGCGTGAACTTCTGGCGCGGGAGCCCGATCTCGATGTCGATTTCCGCTATGTATCGAACCAGAATTCGCTGGTGTCGCTTGCGCATGACGGTTGCGATCTGGCCGGGATGCATCTGCCGCAGGGCGAATTGCGCAAGCGGGCGATCACGATCAGCAAGGGCTGGCTGCAGCCGCACATTCACCGCGTCATCGGGCTGGTCACGCGGGAACTCGGGCTGATCGTGGCGCGGGGCAATCCGCTCGGGATCACCACCGTGGAACGGCTGCTGGATCCGAAGGTGCGTTTCGTCAACCGCGAGACGGAATCCGGCACGCGGCTGCTGTTCGACCAGTTGCTGGCGCAGCACCGGGTGGATGCGTCACGCATCAACGGTTACGAACATGGCGAATTCACCCACGCCGCCGTTGCCGCCTATGTGGCGTCGGGCATGGCCGATGTAGCCTTCGGGGTCGAGGCGGCCGCGCATCAGTTCGACCTCGATTTCGTGCGCCTGCTGACCGAGGATTATTTCTTCGTCTGCCACAAGGACATCCTGGAGCTCGACGCCGTGAAGCGGATCCTCCAGATCATGCAGGGGCAGGCGTTTCACGACATGATCTCGACCGTGCCGGGCTACCGGCTCAAGGATCCGGGTGTCATCAAGACCATCCCCCAGGTGTTCCGGGAATCGAAATGACCTTTGCAAATATGTCTGCCTGTCCCCGAGCGCATCGAGGGTGGTGACGGCCAGCGGCAGAGGCGGGTTGCGATGGCGGGCCGGGCTGTTCGGAACGATCCCGGCAGAATGAATATGGTGCGGCAGGGCCTCCGCACGCTGCCCCGACAGCATCCAGGCCGTCGGATCGTTGCCGGCCGGCCGCCCGAGCGGCCCCATTCGATCACATCGGCCATCTGCGCAAAGATTGACCGAAAGCCGTGTCTTGATCATGATGAACCCGTCTCGGTCGGGCACCGTGCGCTTTTTCCGGGGCGCTCCACAGCAGACCACAGGAGACCGGAGATGTTTCAGAACCATTGTCACATGGGCTGGAAAACCGCCCTGGCCGCGGCGTTCCTGTTCGCCGCGCCCCTCGCGCAGGCCGGGGTGAACCCGGTTCCGCCCTATGAACCGATCACCGTGACCGCGGAGGACGAGACGATCACGCTGACCGGGCGCGACATGACCTATGGGGATGTCATCCGTATCGCCCGTGACGGCGCCCGGGTCGAGCTTGCCGACGAGGCGGTGCAGCGGGCGAAGGATGCCTATGGGCTCCTGCTGCAGGGCGCGGCCGAGGGGATGCCGATCTACTGGTTCAACCGCGGCGCCGGGTCGAACCGCGAGACGGTGATTTTCGAGGGCGATCCGACCAGCCCCGAAAACGCGGAGTTCCTGCGCAAGCAGCAATATGCCCGCTTCGCCAACGGGGCGCGCGGCGGCTACGGGCCGGAGATCCACGAGGAAAAACTCGTCCGTGCCATCATGGCGATCCGCGCCAACACGATCACCTACGAGGCGGCAAGCCCCGACCTCGTGCGGATCCTAGTCGACATGCTCAATCACCGGGTGACACCGGTGGTGATGTCACGCGGCACGCTTGGCGAGGGCGACCTGCCCACCATGGGCAATATCGCCGCCACCATGGTCGGGGTCGGCGACGCCTATTTCGAGGGCGAGCGGATGCCCGCGCGCGAGGCGCTGGAACGCGCCGGCATCGAGCCGCTCGTGCCCGAGGGCGCCGATCAGGCGGCGCTGATCAGCACCAATGCCTATGCCTATGCGCAGGTGGCGATCGCGCTTGCGGAGGCGCGGGAGGTGCTCGAATGGGCCGATCTCAGCTATGCCATGGCGCTGAACGGCATGAATTCGAGCCTCACGCCGATTTCGGCCCCGGTGCAGGCGATGCGGCCCTATGACTGGCTGAACTGGGACGCCGAGCGCGTGCTTGACATGTTGCGCGGCAGCTACCTGTTCGAGCTGGACCCCGAGCGGATCATTCAGGATCCCGAAAGCCTGCGCGCCTCGTCGCAGCGGCAGGGGGCCGCGTGGCAGGCCTGGGCCGTGCTGCGGGATTCGCTGCATATCTCGATCAACTCGTCCGATCACAACCCGGCCGTCGTGCCCGGGATCACGCCCGACAGTTCATGGGAGCTCTCGACCCCGCATTTCAAGCGCTACTATGTCGAGGGCGGGCCGCTCAGCGACGGCAAGTCGGGCTTCATCTTTTCCAACGCGAACTGGGATCCCTACCCGATCGCCAACGAAATCGAGTCCTTCACCATCGCGCTGACCAACATGGGCGTGGCCGTGGCACAGCGGATCGAGCGGTTCACCAACCCGTTCTTTACCATCGTTCGCCCGCAGGACGTGATCGACCCCGAAACGGCTGACCGGCACCCGGTTGCCCATGGCGGCTATCTGCCGACCGATCTGTGGCAGGATCTGGCCCGGCTCGGCACGCCGGTCACCCCGAACGGGCAGGCCATCATCGCGACGGTCGAGGATCTCGAGGCGCAGACCCGCATCAAGGGGCAGGTGGCGCGCCAGGCGATCGACGTGCTGTCGCATCTGGTGGCGCAGGATCTGATGACCGCGTCCTACTGGATGGACATCCGCCGGCTGCAGGATCCGGCCCGCGAGTTCGGCGAGGCGCCGACCCGGGCGCATGCGGCCCTGCGCGAGGAGATCCCCTGGGACATGGCCCCGGAGGATCGCCCCTTCCGCAACCCCGGGCAGATCATCCGCGACTTCATGCAGGAGCATCCGGCCTCCGAATTCTACCCGGGCGGCCCCGAGGAGCCCGAAGCCGCCCCCATCCCCCGCGCCGGGGTGATGCCCGAATAACCTTGCCGCGCCGGCGCACGGCTTTCGGCCCGAACCCCGCCCGGCCCGTGTTTCGCGGTCCGGGCGCTTTCATGCGCCGGGCGCGGGCCTTGCCGCTATTCATTCGCCGCGCTGATAGGCTTCGATGGTCACGTTCAGACAGCCGGTGTCGGGGTCGAACATGCGGCCCGTCTCGCCGTAGACCCGGAGCGTCTCGGTCCGCTCGAACCCGGCGCAAAGGCTGAATCCCCGCGGGGACGTCACCTCGTAGCGGTAGGGGGTGCCGTCGAAACGGTCCGTCAGGGGCGGTGCGCTCATGCAGCGGCCGTCGGGCGCAAGGGTTTCGGGCAGGGTGCCCTCATCGGCATTGGCCACGCAGCGCACGAAGCGCGCGAGGCGCTGCAGATCCTCCATGCGGGCCTTGTCGCGGACCTCGGCCTGACCGGTGCGCGGCCCTCCCATGCTCCAGAGCGCGAGCGCGACCGCACCCGCCGAAAGGACCGCGAGGCCAAGACGCCCGCCAAGTGCAAGCCGGGCCGGGTCAGTCATGGCGCCGCTCCTGCATGGCGAGGATGACGAGCGCGGCGACCAGCGCCACCGCCGCCGCCTTGACCACGAAAGCCGCCGTCATGTCGCCGGCAAGGAAGCGGTAGATGATCGCGAGCGCATCGCCCAGCAGCGTGAGCGCGGCGAAGAACACCGTCAGGTGCCCGATCCACACCGACAGGGCAGGGCGGCGCTGTTCGGGGGCGGGCCGCGTGCGCCACCCGGACCAGAGCCAGAGCGGCAGGAACACGATGATCGCCGCGACCGGCCAGCGCATCGAGGTCAATTGCCAGTCCGACAGCGGCTGGGCGGCGGGCAGGAAGATATCCGTGAGCGTCAGCAGCAGTTGCACGAGATGCCCGACCACCATGCCGAGCGCGACGAGCTGCAGCCCCTCGACCAGCGCGAGTCCCGCGGTCAGCGCGGTGCGTTCCCGCCGCGGCACCGGCGGCAATCCGGGGCGAATGTCCCAGGCGCCGAGCGCATCGCGGATTTCGCCCGCGCTCCAGCCGGTGGCGGCAAGCGCCGCGGCGATGTCCTCGGCCGGGTGGCCATCGGCCAGGGCGGTGCGGGTGAACTGGTGCAGATCGGAGTGGCGGGACATGGTGCTCGGATCGAAGAGAGGCCCGGGACTGGGCGCCCGGCGCAGGCTAGGGCCGCACCTTCCGTTTGGCAACTCTCGTGAAAAAACGGTCCGCCGCGCGGGTTCGCTCCCCGGGGCCGGCCGGGCTGACCTGCCCCGGCCCGCCGGAATCGCCCGCGTCGATCCAGGCCGGGAGTCAGGTGCCCTCGCGAAGGGCGGCCTCGATCGCCTGGACGTCGATCTTGCGCATCGTCATCATCGCGGCAAAGGCGCGCCTTGCCTCGTCTCCGCCGTTCGAGAGGGCCTCGTTCAGCACGCGCGGAGTGATCTGCCAGTTGACGCCCCAGCGGTCCCGGCACCAGCCGCATTCGTTTTCCTCACCGCCATTGCCGGTGATCGCCTCCCAGTAACGATCGGTTTCGGCCTGGTCGCCGGTCTCGATCTGGAACGAAAAGGCAAGGCTGTGCGTCACCCCCGGCCCGCCGTTGAGCCCCATGCAGGGGATGCCGGCGACGGTGAATTCGACCACCAGAACATCACCGGCCCGGCCGGAGGGATAATCCGCCGGGGCGCGGGTGACGGCCGTCACGCGGCTGTCGGGAAAGGTCGCGGCGTAGAACCGCGCCGCCGCCTCGGCCTCCTTGTCGTACCAGATGCAAATCCTGTTGCGGGTCATCGCGATATCCTTTCGGGTTGACGGCCCGGGATCCGGCCCCGGCCCGGATGTGCATGGCGGCACAGCGCTCACGCCCCGCCGCGCCGGACCAGTTCCTCGAACCCGCCCCACATCATGCGCATTCCGTCGAAGGGCATTTCGGGCATGTCCTGCATCATTGGTTCGGTCTGCATCGCCTCGGCGGCGCGGTCGCAGGTGGCGCGGTCGGGCCATTCCAGCCATGCAAACACCACGACTTCGCCGTCCTTGCGCTTCACGGCCATGGGAAATGAGGTCTCCTTCCCCTCGGGCGTGTCCACCCCCCAGCATTCGCGCATGGCAAGGCAGCCATGGCGCTGGAAAATGGCCCACGAATCCTCGGCCATCTGCCTGTAGGCGGCCTTGTTCTCTGCCGGAACGGCCAGCAGAAATCCCTGTATGTAAGCCATTTCATGCACCTCCCGGCTGTGCGGACTCTCCGCAGGTCATATCCACCTCCCGCGCGGCCCGGTTCAGTTCGTCCATGCCGACCTTGCGCACGGGCGTGGCCAGCGACCAGGCATGACCGAAGGGATCCCGCACCATGCCGAACCGGTCGCCCCAGAACTGTTCCTCGACCGGCATGACGACCACAGCGCCGGCCTGTTCGGCCCGCGCGGCCCATGCGTCGGCATCGTCCACGATCAGGTTCATCGACACGGGCGAACCGCCAAGCCGGTTGGGACCGGTGACCCCGGCCTCGGGGAATTCGTCGTTTAGCATCACCGAGGCGCCGTTGATGCTGAGACAGGCGTGCAGGATCCGGCCGTCCGGTCCGGGCAGGCGGAACATCTCTTCGGCGCCGAAGGCGGTCTTGTAGAATTCGATGGCGTCCGCCGCGCCGTCGCAGATCAGATAGGGTGACAACGGGCTGATCCCGGTTTCTGCCGCCTTCGCGGCCGCCTTGCTCATCGAGGTGGGCATCATTTCCTCCTGCGGTTCGTGTCCGATGCGCATCGGCTTCCGCCGCGATGCGCTTGCCCGCAGAAGGTTGCTTGACCTTTGGGTTGATGTCAACGTAACTGGCAGCCATGCGCCATGATTTGCCGATACAGACGACGCTCGAGGTCCGGGACCGGTGCCTTTGCCTGCATCTTCAACGGGCTGCGCGTGCCATCGCGCGCCGCTTCGACGAGGCTTTGCGCCCGCTCGGGCTGAACAATGGCCAGTATTCGCTGCTGATGTCGCTGAACCGGCCCGAGCCGCCCCGAATCAGCGACCTCGCGGCCTTTCTGGCGATGGACCGCACCACGCTGACCGCCAACACCAAACCGCTGGCGCGGCGCGGCCTGCTGGAGATCATCCCGGACGAGCGCGACCGCCGCAGCCGCCGCCTGCGCCTGACCGATGCCGGGCGCGATCTGCTGGTGGCGGCGGTGCCGGTCTGGCGCGCGACCCATGACGGGATCGACCGGCTTCTGCCCGACACCGACGCCGCCGCCCTTCGGGCCGATCTGCGCCGCCTGTCCAGCCCCGGCGGGGACCGGCCGCGGACCTGAGTCCCGGCCTTTTCCCGCCGGCGGGGCCGGTCAGGCGGCGGGCGGGGTCCAGTGCGGCTCGGGCAGATCCTCGCGGAACGCAAAGCGCGCAAGATGCGACCAGACCACCCGGCACCCGCTGGAAAGCCCGTCCTCGTCCGCCGCGGTGACGGAAATATCTAGCCCGCCGTCATGGGCGTTCAGTTCGACGGTGCTGTGCGGGAAGCGGCAGGTGCCGCTCTGCGCGTCGTAGCGGGTTTCGATCTTGTGTCCGAAATGCTTGCAGAGCTGCTGCAGATACCGGCTGGCATGGGGGGTGGCGATGGTGGTGGCGATTTTCATTGATCCTGGCCTTGTCCTGTCCTGTCCTGTCCTGTCCTGTCCTGTCCTGGAAACCTGTGCCCTGATCGTGCCGATCACAAGGGCGCGCGGGCGGAGCATCGGCGATTCGGCACCGCGCGGACAGCCCCGGCGTTCACGCTGTGCGGCCCGCCGGGAAAAGTTCAGGCCGCCGGGCCGCGGGCGGGGGGAGCGGAACCGGCTGGCCCCGGGCTCCGCGATGGAACCAACGCCGAAACCGCCGGTTGGAATCGGCGGGCAGCTTCTGCCCGTCCTCGCCGCGGGCATTATGTCACGTCGGCCCGATCCGGGGCAATAAACCGGGCATTCCGCTGGCCATCCGGCTGGCACGAGGTACACTTGCCCGCAACACCGGTGCCGGCGGTGCATGGCCCGGACCTGTCGTCCGCAGGCAGGGGGCCGCTGCAGGAGAACGGATAGCGCGAAATCCGCAACCGGAACCGGAAAACGGGGGACGAGGCGTCCGGCTCTTTCAACGCTGCGGCAAGACAGTCGCCGGCGAGGAGCCTGAACATAAGGAGTCCGATCATGGATGCGCTTGCACGCGATTATCCGACATTGCTTGCCGAACGTGAACCGCCCTGCCTGTCGCTTTACCAGCCGACCCACCGCACGATTCCCGACAGGCAGCAGGACCGGATCCGGTTCCGAAACCTGGTCAGGGAGCTTGAGACATCCCTGCAGCAGAAATATCCCAAACGGGAAATCGCACCGTTGCTGGCGCCGTTCCACGACCTTGCCGAAGACACCGAATTCTGGAACCACGCGCAGGACGGGGTGGCCGTCTTCGGAGCGCCCGGCCTGTTCAAGGTCTATCGCCTGCAGCGCTCGGTGCGCGAACTGGCCATCGTGGCCGAAAGTTTCCACACCAAGCCGCTCATGCGCATCCTGCAGTCGGGCGACCGTTATCATGTTCTGGGCATCGGGCGGCGCGAGATGCGCCTGTTCGAGGGCGACCGGTACACGCTGGACGAGATCGAGCCGGCGGCGGGCGTTCCGCGCACCGCGGGCGAGGTGATCGGCGACCAGGACACCGGCCCGGAACGGAGCAACCGAGTCTATGGCTCCGCCGGATCGCAGGTGACGACGAGCCACGGAATGGACCTGCGCCGGGCCGAAATGGACAATGAGGCCGAGCGTTTCTTCCGGGCCGTCGATGCGGCGGTGCTGACCCATCATTCGCAGCCGACGGGCAAGCCGCTCCTGCTGGCGGCGCTGGCAGAGCACCATCACCGCTTCCGCTCGATAAGCCGCAACCCCCATCTGCTGGACGAGGCGATCGACGTGGACGTCGATGCGGTTCCGGCCGACGATCTGCGGGAGCGCGCCTGGCGGATCATCCTGCCCCGCTATCTTGCGCGGCTCGACGGTCTGATCGAACGTTTCGGCACGGCGCAGGCCCGGCATGCCGGCAGCGTCGATCTTGCCGATATCGCCCGCGAAGCCGTGAACGGGCGGATCGAGACCCTGCTGGTCGAGGCGGATCGCGAGATTCCCGGCCGGTTCGACGATGCGACCGGCGCGATCGAATTCGCACCGCTCGAAGATCCGGGGGTGGACGACCTGCTTGACGATATCGGCGAACATGTGCTCCGCATGGGCGGCGAGGTGGTGATCGTTCCGGCGGAATCGATGCCGTCGGATACCGGGCTTGCCGCCATCTATCGGCACTGAACGAGCGGGCCGAACCCCTTGCCGGGGGTCCGCGCCCGCAATCCCGCAGGCGCGACTTTCACGCAGGGGTGATCGCCGGGACACCGGACTGGCGTGCGGTCATCCGTTTCGGGCCGGACCAGGGATTCGACTTGACGCGGGCCGGGCTGTAGCTACGGCCTGCGCACGGGACGTAACACGGGAAAAGAGGGTGCGGCAGCGACATGACACGCATCCACAAGATCGCCGCCGGCAGCATTCTGGTCGGCCTCCTTGTCCTCGGGCTGAAGTTCCTGGCCTATTGGCTGACCGGGTCCATTGCCCTTTATTCCGATGCGCTCGAAAGCATCGTGAACGTGGTCACGGCGGTGGCCGCGCTGTTCGCCGTCTGGACCAGTTCGAAACCGGCCGATGCCGACCATCCCTATGGGCACGGCAAGATCGAGTATTTCTCGGCCGTGCTCGTGGGTGCCCTGATCGTGGTCGCCGCGCTTCTGATCTTCCGCGAGGCCTATAACGGCTTTCGCCATCCCGTGCCGATAAATCCCGCCCCGCTCGGGCTGCTGATGAACGCGCTGGCCGGCGTGGTGAACGGTGTCTGGTGCTGGCGGCTGCTCCGCTGGGGGCGGGAATTGCGCTCGCCCGCGCTGGTGGCGGACGGGCGCCACCTTCTGACGGATATCGTGTCCTCGGTCGGGGTGCTGCTCGGGGTCGTGCTTGTCGCGCTGACCGGCTGGGCGGTTCTCGATCCGGCGCTGGCCGCGTTCGTGGCGGTGACCGTCCTGTGGTCGGGCTGGCAGCTTCTGCGCGATTCCATCGGCGGGCTCATGGATGTCGCCCTGCCGGATGCCGAACTTGACCGCATCCGCGAGATTATCGCCCTCACCGCCGATGGCGCGCTGGAGGCGCATGACCTGCGGACGCGCCAGGCCGGTCCCCAGACCTTCGTGGAATTCCACCTTGTCGTGCCGGGTGACATGACGGTCGAGACGGCACATGCGATCTGCGACCGGGTTGAGCGTGCCATCCGCAGGGAACTCGGACAGCCGCACATCACGATCCACGTGGAGCCGGAGGAAAAGGCCAAGCATTCGGGAATCGTGATAAGCTGATGCCCCGGCCTGAACGGGGCGGCATGACCGGCGATCTGGCGGGCGGCTGCCGGTGCCATGCGGCCCGAGGGCCGCATGACAGGGCGGGTTCAGAATGTGGAGGTCAGGCCGAGCCACAGGCGGCGGCCCTCGACCACCGTGTTGAACTCATCGGCCTGCACGTCCTTGTTGAAGACGTTGTAAAGGGCCGCGCTCACCGTCGCGCTTTCGGTCAGGCGATAGTTCATGCCGATATCCACGGTGGTGTAGGGCGCGTATTTCTGCCCCGATTCCCCGTTGATCGTGACCGGCCGGCCGTTGCTGCCGATCCGCAGGCCGGAGGCGATTTCCGAGCCGTGGTAATTCGCGCTCAGCCAGCTGTCGAGCCCCTCGACCGGCGTCTGCCAGTCCAGCCGCAGGTTGGCCATGTGCTCGGGCGTGCGGGCCAGCGGGAAGCCGGCGAAATCGCCCGTTTTCTGGCGCGAACGGGTGTAGGTATAGTTCGCGCGCGCCGTCAGGGTCGGGCTGAGGATCCAGTCGCCGGTCAGCTCCAGCCCGGTGATCTCGGCCCGGTCCACGTTGAAGTTACGGAAGATGTCGTAATAATGCAGGCTGCCGTCCGGTGCCGTGTATTGCGGACCGTCGGTCCACTGATCGGTGGTGCGGATCTGCTGCAGCTTGTCCTTGAACCGGGTGTGGAACGCGGTGGCGCCCAGTGTGAAATCCGTCCCCTCGTAGATCATGCCCAGTTCGAAATTGGTGGTCTGTTCGGGTTCGAGGTCGGGATTGCCCAGAATGACGCCGCAGCTTGGCGGGGTGTTGCCGGAACATCCGCGGCCGCCGGTCGTATAGGCATAACCCGGCGTGATGGTGCGGATGTCGGGCGCGCGATAACCGGTCGAGATGCCGCCCTTGATGGTCAGCGCGGGCGTGGCATCCCAGACGCCGTAGATCCGGGGCGTGATATGACCGCCGTAAAGTTCATGTTCGCTGTAGCGCAGGCCGAGCGTCAGGATGAAATCGTCACGCAGGTGCCATTCGTCCTCGGCATAGAGCGCCCATTCGTCGAGCGAGAATTTCTCGTCAAAACGATCCTCCTCGGGCAGATCCGCCTGCGCGCCGGGGTTCTGGTCCTTCACGGTGGTGTGGATGAACTGGCCGCCGAAGGTCAGGTTATGCGTGCCGAACCATTCGACCGGCCGCGATCCCTTCGCATCCACCACGGTGTTGCGGACTTCGGGCGAGCGGATGTTTTCTTCCCATCCCGTATCGAGCGCGGTGCGGCTGTATGTGGTGCGTTCGCCGATTTCCTGCGACAGGCTCAACTCGGTATCGAGATCACCGAACTGGCCCTTGTGGGTCAGCGACCAGTGGCGGCGGTCGTTGTCGCGATAGCCGAGATCGCCATAATCCTCGCTGGTGAGCAGGGTCTTTCCGGCCTCGAGCATGAGCTGGTTGTTCTCATTGAGCGCCCAGGTCAGCCGTCCGCCGAAATCGTAATCGTCCGACCCGTTCAGCCCGTCGGGAATGGGCGAGGCGGAGCGGTCGAACTTGCGCGCCCAGAGCTGCAGCCCGAGCCGGTCGCCGATCAGCGGACCGGCCGCATAGAACGAGAACTGCCGGCTGTTCTTGAAGCCGGCCTCGTCCTGCAAGGTGGTCTCGGCGGTCATCGAACCGGTCCAGACGTCGGAAACCGGCTTGGTGATGACGTTGATCACACCGCCCATCGCATCCGAGCCGTAAAGCGAGGACATCGGCCCGCGCACCACCTCGATCCGGTCGATCGCGGCAATCGGGGGGATGAAGCTCTGCTCGATGCCTGCGCTGCCGTTGGTGCGGGCATCGCGCGTGTTCTGCCGCTTGCCGTCCACCAGAATCAGCGTGTACTGGCCCGGCAGGCCGCGGATATAGATATCCTGCTCGTTGGCGGTGCCGGTCGCGACCACGCCCTGAATGTTGCGGATGGCGTCGGTCAGGTTGGTGAAGCTGCCCTTCGCCAGTTCCTCGCTGGTGATGATCGTGACACTGGCCGGCGCATCGCGCACGGTCTGGGCAAAGCCGCCGGCGGTCACGGTGATGGCATCCAGGGTCAGGGTGCCCTCGCCGCTTTGCTGGGCCTGCGCGATCACCGGCGCTGTGAGGGCGGTCAGGGCCAGCAGGGCCGCATGGCGTTTGCGCCAGCGGCGCCGGACGAGCGGTATGCTCTTATTGGTCATGGTATTACCTGTTCGATGTCCGAGGGATAGGATGTTCTCTGGGTGGGCCCTGGTAACAAGGAGCAGGTGTGCCGTGCCTTGAGCGTCATCGGAAACCCGTTAGTTTAGTGAAAAAGTCGGGTAAAGAAGCCCGCTGCAAATAAAGCTGCAGCGTTACAATCTTGTAACAGCGCCCTGCCTATGGGGCCGTCGCCGTCACGAGTCCGGCGTTACGGATCCGGCATCGCGGCCGACGGCGCGGGACCATGGGACGCCGGGCCCGCGGCCTGCGGCAGGACGAAGGGCACCCATGGGCGCGGCGGCACCGAAACATGCAGGTCGCAGTCATAGGCATCGGACAGGATCCGGTCGGTCATGACCTCGCCCGGGCGCCCGGTGGCGGCAATGCACCCTTGTCGCATGACGGCGATCCGGTCGGCGAACATCGCGGTCAGGTTCAGGTCGTGCAGCACCGCGATGACCCCGCCGCCGGCGCGGGCGTAATCGCGGGCAAGCCCCATGATCAGAAGCTGATGGCGGATATCGAGGCTGGACACGGGCTCGTCCAGCAGCAGCCAGCGCGGCATGCCCTCCAGCACCGGCCGCCAGATCTGGCAGAGCACGCGGGCCAGTTGCACGCGTTGCTGCTCGCCGCCGGAAAGCTCCTGATAGTAGCGCCCGCCGAACCCGTCGAGATCGACGTGGCGCAACGCCCGCTCCGGCAGGTCGCGGGTCTCGGCGCTGCCCGCCCGCCCGGCGCTGAGGCCGAGCGCGACCACCTCGCGCACCGTATAGGGGAACGCGAGCACCCCCGATTGCGGCAGCACCGCGCGCATCTCTGCCGCCTGCCAGGGCGCCATGGCGTGCAGGTCGCGACCGTTGATGCGGATCCGGCCCCGGCTGGGCAGATCGCCGCAGACGGCCTTGATCAGGGTCGATTTGCCCGATCCGTTCGGCCCGACGATCGCGGTCACTTCGCCGGGCGTCGCGGTCAGGGCGATGTCCTGCAGGATCTCCCTGCCGCCGAGCGTGACGCCCAGGTTCTCGATCTCGATCATCAGGGCCTCACAGGTCGACCACGCTGCGCCGGCGCAGCAGGATCCACAGGAAGAACGGCGCGCCGACCAGTGCGGTGACGATGCCGATCGGCAGTTCGGCCGGGGCGACGATGCCGCGCGCGACCGAATCGGCCATGAGCAGCATGCTTGCCCCCAGCAGGGCCGAGGCCGGCAGCAGATAGCGGTTGTCCGGCCCGATCAGCAGCCGCAGCAGATGCGGCACGACGATGCCGACGAAACCGATGCTGCCGCTGACCGCGACGCAGGCGCCGGTGGCGGCGGCGACGGCGATGATGGTCGCGTTCTTGAGCCGCTGCACCGGAATGCCGAGGTGATGCGCCACCGCCTCGCCGAAGGCGAGCCCGTTCAGCCCGCGCGCAAGAAAGGGCATCGCGGCCAGCGCGGCGATCACGATCGGCGCGGACGCCGCGACCTTGGCCCAGGTGGCACCGGCCAGCGAGCCGAGCCCCCAGAAGGTCAGGTCGCGCAACTGCCGGCCGTCGGCATTGAAGATCAGCACCCCCATCACCGCCCCCGCCAGTGCCGCGAGCGCGATCCCGGCAAGCAGCATGGTCGCGACCGACGTCTGCCCGCGCCGGGTCGCGACATTGTAAAGCAGCAACGTCGAGGCCAGCCCGCCGGCGAAGGCGGCAAGCGGCAGCGTATAGCGCCCGAACAGCGCCGTCACCGGGCCAAGGAAGGTGCCGCCCAGAACGATGACCCCGACCGCGCCGAGCGCCGCCCCGGCCGAAACCCCGATCAGCCCCGGATCGGCAAGCGGGTTGCGGAACAGCCCCTGCATCGCCGCGCCGGAAACGGCAAGCGCCGCTCCGACCATGATGCCCAGCACCGCGCGCGGCAGGCGGATGTCATAGACGATCAGGCGGTCGTGGGCCGAAAGCCCGGTATCCTGCGCCGACAGCAGGTCGCGCGCCACCGCCAGCGCCGAGGCGTCCGAGGCGCCGTAGGACAGGCTGAACAGCAGCGCCGCGACCAGCATCAGGGCCAGCCCGACCATGGTGAGCCGCGCCCGCCGCGAGCGGTCGCCCTCGGGCGCGGCGTCTTTCATCCGCCGGGACAATCGCGGGAGGTGAAGCATCTCGGGGTCACTGCTCATCTTTCGGCCTGTCCTTTATGATCAGCGCCAGATCATGGATCGCCGCCGCCGTGCGCGGGCCGAAGCCGAGCAGATAGGTGCCGTCCATGCTGATGATCCGGCCCGCCTTGCCGGCCGGCGTGGCGGCGATCGCGGGCAGGGCGTGCAGTTCTTCCCCGGTCGCCAGGTCCGCCGCGTCCACTTCCATCGTCAGGATGATGTCGGGGGCGGCTGTGATCAGCGCCTCGTCGGTCAACTGCTTGTAGCCGGAATAGCCGGTGATCGCGTTCTCGGCCCCCGCCATCCTGATGATGCCGTCGGCCGCGGTGCCGGTGCCCGATGCCATGATCTTGCCCGCCTGCAGCGAAATCACGAAAAGGATGCGCGGCTGTTCCCCGCCGGCGGTCTCGGCCATCACGGCCCGGATATCGCGCTCGATCCGCTGCGCAAGGGATCCGGCCTTGTCCTCGACCCCGAGCGCGCTGCCCACGGCGCGGATCTTTTCAAGGATCCCGTCCAGATCGAAGGTTTCGGGGATTGTCACGATCGGGATATCCGCCTCGCGCAGCACGTCGATCGCCTCGGCCGGGCCGCTGCCTTCCAGCATGATGATGCCATCGGGGTCGACCGAGAGCGTGCCCTCGGGCGACAGCGCGCGCATGTAACCCACATCGGGCAGTTTCAGCGCATCCTCGGGATAGGTGCTGGTGGTATCACGGGCGACCAGGCGATCCTGTTCACCAAGCGCATAGATGATTTCGGTGATCGAGCCGCCGACCGAAAGGATGCGCGACGCATCGGACAGGTCGGCGGTGTCGGCGGCGGCACCCTGCAGGGGCTGGGCGAGCAGGCAGAGGGCAAAAGCCGCCCCCCGTCCGGTCCGTGTGGCGATGGATCGCATCATGTCATCCGGCCCCGCCTCATGCCGCCTGCGGATGGGGGCGCCGTTCCAGCGCATCGACGATGGCGCGCCATTCGGCGGGTTCGTCCTGACCGTTCCGGCGGGCGCCGAAGAACTGGATGACAAGGCGCCCCTGCGCATCATAGGCCTCGACCGAGGACAACTGCCCCTCGGCGATCGGCCGGCGCAGGGCCCAGACCTCGGCGATATGGTCGGTGCGCAGGTGCAGGTGGAATTTCGGATCCATCACGTTCAGCCACGGGCCCATCGGCCTTACGGTGCCGATCGGGCCGCCGTAGATCTGCGTGCAGCCGCGGCTGCCGACAAAACACATGGTCTCGGTCCCGCTGGCGGAAACCGCTGCGAGCACCCTGTCGATGGCGTCACCGGCGAGCGGCCAGGCGCAATCCTCGCCCACGCAATGCACCGCCACGCGGCGAGGGACGTTGATCTTCTGCAGGATGTCCCAGAACTGGTGCACATCCGTCATCCCGGTCCAGAGCTCGCGCAGGTCGTCGCGGCGGGCGAAATTGTCGACGGTGACGGCATCTTCGGGCGCGGGCGGGTAGGGGGCGGTGGAAACCGTCTGCGACTGGTCGGACGAGATCAGCCGCGTGACCAGGGCCTCGAAGGCGGCAAGGTCCGATTCCGGGCGCAGGTGGATCTTCTGCACCGCCTCGCCGGCGGGGTCGAAGAACTGCAGGCTGCGTTTCACCGTGTCATTGTCGCGCTTTTCGACCGCGAAACCATGTGCCCAGTGCTTGAAGAACAGGCGCAGGTTGATGTTGTCGCCAAAGGCGGCAGCGGCGCCGCCGCTCGACATGAACCGGCCGAAGGTGCCGATGGTTTCGTGCACTGCGCTGTCGTTGCGGGTCAGCGACATGACCTCGCCGAGCTTCGGCAGAAGGCCAAGCAGTTCCCGCGCGAAAGGCAGGATCCGGCGCGCGGTGAGGGGCCCCTCGGCACCGACATGGGCGGCGATGTAATCGGCCTCGGAAATGCCGAGATCGCGGGCGAAGTCGCGCTCTCGCATGTCGGGATTTTCCTGCCGCGCCTCGCGGATCTGTTCCGGTGCGGGTTTCCTGTCGTGGGTCATCTGCTTGGCTTTCTGCCCTGGGGCGTCCGAAGGGGATCGCCCGGTCAATCGGTCGCTGGCTGCGGCGCGGGGCCGTGGCTCGGGTTCGTGGTGTCGGTCCGGACCGCCCGGGGGCACTGGCGATGAGCGCCCCGATGCGGACAATGGCTGCCGGGGTCCGGGCAGGCTGTCCCCGCCGGCGCGGCCCCCTGTGGCTTTCGGTGCCGGCGAGGCGCTGGCACTGACGGATCGCGGAACGATAAGGCTTGACCGTTTCAGTCTGGCTGCCTAGTAACTGCGCCGACTGACTAAAACAGTCAAGTATAATCCTGCCACGTAAGACAGACCTGCCCAGCAAGCCCCGCCTCTCACGGCACCTGACGCCAGCCCGCAGCAAGAACCGTGCAGACATCGAAAGGGGAGCGGGCCATGGGGCCGAAAAGGTTGATTTTGACAGTGCTGCTTGGCGGCACGATGCTGGCTGCCGCGGGCATGCCGGACAGCGCGCGGGCGCAGGACGTGGCCGCCGCGAGCGAGGAACGCGACGAGGCGGGAGAACGGGAGAACACCGAGACCCGCCTCGGCCAGATCGTGGTGAGCGGCGAAGCCCCGCAGCGCGGTATCGCGGTGACTGTGCCGGCGGGCGAAAGCGTGATCGGCCAGGACACCATCCGCACCTTCGGCAATGACAAGCTTGACAGCGTGCTGCGCTCGACCCCCGGCACCTTCACCCGCGAAAATGCCCAGCAGCCGGGCGTCGCGGTCAATATCCGCGGTTTCGAGGGATCGGGGCGCGTTACCTCCACGGTGGACGGGGTGCGGCAGAACTTCCGCTTCACCGGGCACGAGGCCAGCGGGTTCACCTATGTCGATCCGGCCTTCCTGCGCTCGGTCGATGTGCGGCGCGGCGCGGTCACCACCGCCGGGGGCGGCGGTCTGGCCGGATCGGTCGGATACCGCACCATCGGCGTCGATGACGTGCTGTCCGAGGGGCAGGATCGGGGCATGATCGCGCGCATGCAGTGGGGCAGCAACGGGGCCGGCCCGTCCGAGATGATCGCCGGGGCGTTCCGCAGCGGCGGGGCGGGTTTCGTGATCGGCCTCAGCGGGCGGTCCTCGGACGATTACAAGAACGGCAACGGCCAGCGCGAGACCAGCACCGGGCAGGAGTTGCGATCGGGCCTGTTCAAGAGCGAATTCGAATTCGGCAATGGCCACCGGCTGAGCTTTGGCGGCCTTGTCTACCGCAACGAATTCGGGGCCAACTCCTACAACCAGCGGATCGACAACCGCACCTTCACCGCCGGTTACCGTTACGACCCCGCCGGTAACGCCGCCGTCGATCTGTCGGCCAATCTCTATTACAACGACCTTTCGATGGAATACCTGTCGCCGATCGACCCGGATTCGCCCTTTGCCTCGGCGGTCGGGCGCAGGATCAGGGACCGGGGCATCGGGTTCGATGTCTCGAACGTATCAACGGGGATGATCGGCGCTGTCGATGTCCGCTCGGAAAACGGCATCGAATATTTCCGCGACAAGGTGACGGCAGAGAACAGCGGCGTGAACCCGGCTGCCGGCCGGGCCGCGACCCGCGCGATCTTTACCGAGAACACCTTTACCTACGGGCGGTTCGATGTGATCGCGGCGCTGCGTTACGATCATTACAGCCTCGACGGGGCGGCGGATGCCGGGGGTGTCTTCGGGGCCTACCGGGTTGACCAGTCAAAGGGGCGGCTGAACCCGCGGCTGACGGTTGCCTGGCAGGCGACCGACTGGCTGCAGCCCTATATCACCTGGTCGCAGTCGATGCGCGCCCCGACCATTCAGGAAACCATGACCGGCGGCGACCATCCGGGCGGCACCTCGGCCGCGTTCCTGCCCAACCCGGACCTGCGCCCCGAGCGCCAGAGGGGATGGGAGCTCGGCGCCAATATCCAGCGCGACAACCTGTTCATGGCCGGTGACAGCCTCAGCGCCAAGATCGGCTTTTTCAGCATGGACATCACGGATTACGTCGCCGCGCGCGTAAATCCCGATTTCGGGCGCATGCAATATGTCAACCTGCCCGGCACGTCGCGGCAGCGGGGTGTCGAGATCGGCGCGGGCTATGATACGGGCAGCTTCTACATGGACCTGGCCTATACCCACACCGACAGCAAACTGCCGCCGCAGCAGCCGGGTCTGGGCGCGCTCAACAATCTGCCCGACGACATCGCCACCCTGACCGCCGGCACAAGGCTCCTGGACAGGCGGTTGCACCTTGGCGGACGGATCCATTACGTTTCCAACGACGTGGCGGCCTCGGGCGACATGCCTCCGGTGCTGGAGCGGACCTCGGGCTATACGCTGGTCGATGCCTTCGCGAGCTTCGAGTTCCGCGAGAATGCCGAGATCGGGCTCAGGATCACCAACCTGTTCGACCGCGCCTATACGCCGGCGCTCAGCACCTTCGGATCGGGGCAGGGGCGGACCGCCTATCTGACCGCGAACTTCCGCTTCTGACCGCCGTTATCATGTCGCCCGGCCGCAGGAGCCGGGCGGCGATCACCGATGCCGCGCGCATCCTCACGACCTGCGGACCAACACCCGCAGAGCCAGAAAAAGGGAACCGACGATGTATATTGCCATGAACCGTTTCAAGGTCCGCCCCGGATCCGAGGAGGAGTTCGAGAATATCTGGAAGAACCGCGAGACCCGCCTGCCCCAGATGAAGGGATTCAAGAGCTTTCATTTGCTGCGCGGCCCGCAGGAAGAGGGGCGCGACCATACGCTGTTTGCCTCGCACACGGTCTGGGAAAGCAAGGAGGATTTCATCGCCTGGACGAAATCGCAGAATTTCCGCGACAATCACCGCAGTTCGGGCTCGGGCAAGGTGCTGACCGACGGCCACCCGCAGTTCGAGGGTTTCTCCGTCGTCGAAGGCGCCTGACCGCGGCCATGGCGCCCCGGCCGTCCGGGTCCGCTCCAGCACGTGCCGGGTCGCGGGCGGGGTCAGGGCACCCATCGCCCCTGCCCCCGTCCGCCCTTCACGCCTTTCGCGTCACGCCCGCCCGAGACCCCAGAAGCCGATCTCGAGCCGAGTGGCATTGGCAAAATGCCGGCAGAGCACCGGCCAGCGCGGGAGCGATTGCGGATCGGTCCCCAGCCGGTCGGCCATCGCGCGGTCGATCAGCGCCCCGGTGTCGCGGCACAGCGTCTGGAATTCCTCACCGCCATAGGTCTCGATCCAGTCGCGATAGGGGGTCTCGCCGGCCTCGCGCAGCAGCCGTTCGCCGATTTCGCCATACCCCATGACGCAGGGCGCGAGCGCCGCCAGCAGGTCAAGGAAATCGCCCGAATAGCCGGCCTCGAGCACATAGCGGGTATAGGCCATGTTGGCGGGCGCTTCCTCCGCCGCCTCGAGTTCGGCGCGGCTGATGCCCTCGCCCTCGCAGATCTCGACATGCAGCGCCATTTCGAAATGCAGAAGCGCATGCACCGTGGCGCTGGCCGCCTGCATCTCGGCCAGGTTGCCGGCCTTGACCACGGCGAGCGACCAGGCGCGCGAGAAATGGATCAGAAACAGGTAATCCTGGCGCAGATAGGTCAGGAACGCGGCGCGGGGCAGGGTGCCGTCCTTCAGCCCCTCGACAAAGGGGTGATGGGTGTAGTCGTGCCAGAGATCGGGGCAATGGGCCCGCCATCGGGCAAAGCTCTGACCGTAATCGGGGGCGGTGTTCGTGATGGTCACGGGTCTTCTCCTGTGGAAACGGGCGGCGGGTCGGCCAGCAGGACGATCTCGCCATCCCAATGGGGGCGCAGCCGGTCGGCGGCGCGCCATGAACGCAGGCCCGAGCGGCAGGCAAGAACCGCGCGCTGGCCGGGAGCGGGAAAGGGGCCGGAGGGGCCGAAATCCTCGACCCTCATGCGGCGGGAACCGGGCGCGGCCGGGCAGGGGGCCTCGGCCTCGTCGCGCAGGTCGACCACGAAATCGCCCGTGCGCAGGTCGGATTTCGCGATGAAGCGGTGGCAGGGGCCCTCGGGTTCGGGCGCCGCGTCAAAGCGGAAAGCGGTGCTGCGGAAGCCCGGCATCTCGTGCCGGATCAGTTGGCCGAGCGGCGAGGGTTCGAGCCCGATCAGCAGGGCCAGCGCCATCTGCGCCTGGAGAAGCCCGAACATCGCGACCACCGGTCCCAGCACGCCCGAAGTGGCGCAGGTGGCCAGGTTCTCGGGCAGGTCGGGGAACACCGCGCGCAAGCTCGGCGCGCCGCCGCAAAACCCGCCGACATAGCCCGCAAGCCCCAGGACGGAGGCCGAGATCAGCGGCTTTCCCGCCGCCATGCAGCAATCCGAAAGCAGATAGCTCACCGCGAAACTGTCGGCGCAGTCAAGGACCAGATCGGCCCCCGCGACCAGCATCGGGGCATTGTCCGGCGTCAGCCACTCGAACAGCGGCACAAGGCGGGTCTGCGGGTTCAGCGCGCGGAGGACATCCGCCGCCGCCCGCACCTTGGCCCGCCCGACATGGGGGCCATAGATCGGCTGGCGGTGCAGGTTCGATTCCTCGACGATATCGGGGTCGATCAGGGTGATCCGCCCGATGCCCGCCCCGGCCAGGTATTGCACGACCGGCACGCCCAGCCCGCCCGCGCCCACCACCAGAAGATGCGCGCCCCGGATGCGGGCCTGACCCTCGCTGCCGATCTCGGGCAGGATCATCTGACGGGCATAGCGGTTCACGCCACCACCACCCGCAGCCATTCGCGCACGCGCGCCTCGGGGTCGGGGTTCAGCGTGATGTCGGTCACGACCGAGACCACATCCGCCCCCGCGGCAAAGGCTGGCGCGGCGCGTTCGGGGCGCAATCCGCCGATCGCGATCAGCGGCACATCGCCGATACGCGCCTTCCATTCGGTCAGCTTGCCGACGCCCTGACGGTGCCATTTCATCTTTTTCAGCACCGTCGGCCAGACCGGACCCAGGGCCACGTAATCGGGATCCAGCGCCAGCGCGCGGGACAGTTCCGCATCGTCATGGGTGGATATGCCCAGTTTCAGCCCCGCCGCGCGGATCGCGCCCGGGTCGGCCGCATCCAGATCCTCCTGCCCCAGATGGATCCAGTCGCAGCCCTCTTCGATGGCGATGCGCCAGTGATCGTTGACGATCAGGATCGCGCCGTGTTCGCGGCACAGATCGCGGGCGCGGATGATCTCGGCCCGGGTGTCGGGCTCGCTGCGGTCCTTTATGCGCAGTTGCACCAACCCGACGCCAAGAGGCAGCATCCGCACCAGCCAGTCGGCGGAATCGAAGATCGGGTAGAACCGCGGCAGCGTCATGCCAGATCCGCCATGCCGTCGAACGGGGTCGAGGGAACAGCCATCTCGCGCCGCTCCATCGGGCCGGACACCGCGGCCGCACGGCCCGCCCGGACCGCGCGCATCATCGCCTGCGCCATGGCGGCGGGATCGCCCGCGCGGGCGACGGCGGTGTTCAGCAGCACGGCGTCAAAGCCCATCTCCATCGCCCGGGCGGCCTGCGAGGGCAACCCGATGCCGGCATCAATGACCAGCGGCACATCCGCGAAATGCGCGCGCAGCAGGCGTAGCCCGGTCGGGTTGGCAAGGCCGATCCCGGTGCCGATCGGCGCACCCCATGGCATCAGCACCCGGCAGCCGGCATCAAGCAGTTGCTGACAGGCGGTCAGATCCTCGGTGCAATAGGGAAAGACCTCGAACCCCTCGTCATTCAGGATGCGTGCGGCTTGAATCGTGCCGAAGATGTCGGGATGCAGCGTGTCGGGATGGCCGATCACCTCCAGCTTGATCCAGGGGGTTTCAAAGACCTCGCGTGCCATATGGGCGGTGGTCACGGCCTCCTTCACCGAAAAGCAGCCGGCGGTATTGGGCAGGACGCGGACGCCCAGATCCTTGACGGTGTTCCAGAATTCCTGGCTGCCGCCCTTTTCGCGGCGCAGGCTGACGGTGGCGACTTCCGCGCCCGAGGCGCGGAAGGCTTCGGCCATCACCCGGGGCGAGGGATAGCGCGCCGTGCCCAGCATGAGCGGGTTGTCGATCCCGACCCCGTAAAAAACCGGCATGGCTCAGCCCCCCTGCATGGGGGCGACGACCTCGATCCGGTCGCCGTCGTGAATCGGCGTCGCGCCGCGCTGCGTGCGGGGCACGAAATCGCCGTTGCGGGCGGTGGCGATCCGCCCGTCGAACCCGCATTCCGCCAGCAGGTCGGCCAGGGTCGCGGCGCTTGTCCTGCGGGCCTCGCCGTTAAGGGTGATCTTCATCTCGATCCTCCGTTGATGATGTCGGGGATGCACCAGCGGCCCGCGCAATGGCCGGCCGGTCCGGCCGGGGCCGGGTGCGGGCGGCCCGGACATGCCGGTGCCGCAGCCGGACCAGGTGTCAGAGCCGGTGTCGGACGCGTTGCCCGAGTCTGTGATGAACATGCGATTGCAGTCACGTCGCCCCCATTTCGGCCGACGGATTTGTCGCGGGGGCTTTCCTGGGCGCAATACCGCCCTGCATCGTCAAGCTACCCGTTCCCTCCGCCGGCATGACCCGGATCAGGTTCGATGGGTCGGCCTGCGCCTCTCAGCCCCGGCAAGCGGGGCACCCCAACGAGTAAGTCCCCTCAGCCTAGTGCGCCGCCGGCCCCTTTGCAAGCCGGGCGCGCGGCCGGAGGGCGGGAACCTTCGCCACGGTCGCTTGTTCGGGATCCGAAAGGGGGCGCCGAAAGACGCGCCGCGGCGCGCAGATATTGCCCCGGTGCCGGGGACGGGGACCAGATATGGATGACGACGAGAAGAAGATCGAATTCAGCCGGGACAAGTCCGATCTTTCCGAGATGCGCACCGGATGGTCCGAAGACCGCGTCCTGCTGTCGAACGAGCGCACCTTCGGAAGCTGGATGCGGACCGGCATGTCATCGCTGGTCGTCGGGATCGGCCTGCAGGCGGTATTTCACAGCATGGAACCGGTCTGGATCGCCAAGATCGCGGCGAGCCTGTTCATCGCCATCGCCATAATGATTTTCCTGATTGCCGCCGTTCATGACAGCAGGGCGCAGCGGCGCATCAACGAACATGACGTCGAATCGATGCCGGCCGGCCGCATGTGGCTGATCGCCGTGACTCTGAGCGTTGCTTCGCTTCTTGTTGCCCTGATTCTGTGGCTGTCCTGAATGGCCCGTCCGGCCCGTCGGCGCGCGGGTTCATCCGGCACTGGCAGCCGCGCCGCCAAGAGCTAACTGATCCCCTCTCAACCGGAGCACCGAACATGATCAGGCCCACACCCGTTCTGCAATACTGGAAGCTCGGCTTCGCCTTCTGGCGAATGAATGCCGAGGCCCAGGCAATCATCATGATGCGCATGGCCGGAATGGCCGGGCTCTGGCAACTGGCGCCGGGAGAATCGGCGCGGATGGTCAGCGAAAAGCAGGAGGCTTTTGCCAGGTCGATGGTGCAGGCCGGAACTGCCGTGCTGCAGGGAAAGCGCCCGGATCAGGTCGCGAGTGCGGCGCTCGGCCCGCTGGGCCGCAAGACCTCCGGCAATTCGCGCCGCCTCGGCAGGGCGCTGCGGCGGCAGATGTTCTGACCCCCGCAGGGGCCGCCGGCGCAACGGCGCGCCGGCGGGCGCCGATCAGCGTTTTGCTTCCTCGCCACTCTCGTTGCGAAGCAGGTATTCGTTCGTGACCGCCTCCAGGTTCTCGGCCAGCCACTGCGCCATGGCCTCCTCCTGCCGCAGAATGGCCTCGAGCACCTCGACGGCGCGGGGGTCGTTCAGGCGCCGCGCCACGGCGATCAGGGCCTTGTAGCTGGCGATCTCCATCTGCTCGAACGCGTAGCTGAATATGCTGCCCTTGACGACTTCGTCGACGGCACCCGCACCGCCGATGCCCTGCGCAAAGGCCATCATGCGGCCCGTCACGTCCTTTATCGCCGAAGAATCGGTGTCATAGCTTTCGAGCAACCCGTCCAGCGCCCGCACCTGTTCTTCGGTTTCCGCGATATGCTGGTCGATCCGTGCGCGCAGTTCGGAATAGTGAACGAGATGCTCCACCTGCGTGCTCAGGAGGGAAAGCGCCTGTTTCTCGGCCGCGTGAGCATCGCGCAGCCACGCCAGGAAAATATCCTCTGTCGTCTTCATCGGTTCGTCCTTTCGGGTTGAGACCTCCTGAAATCGCCGGCACCCTGCTTTGTTCCCGCGCCGGACAGGGCGTTTTGTCCGCTGGTCCATGGACGGGCACGGCGGTGAACCTTATGACGTCCTGACGCGTTACCTTCCGCAAGGGCAGAACTGATCCGAGACAGGCCGCATCGGCTCCGCCGGACAGTCGGCTCGCAGGACAGATGAAACCCGAAGCGCCCGTCAGAACCGCCGGAACGGACAGTCAGATGCCCAAGAAAATGTGCGCAGCGTCCTGGCCGCCCGGTGATGGAGAAATGGCACGCCATATCCGCGCCTTCGACTGGACCGCGACGCCGCTCGGCCCGATCGAAACCTGGCCGCCGTATCTCAGGACCGCCGTGGACATCGTGCTTGGCTCGGGCCACGCGATGCAGCTTGCCTGGGGCCGCGAGCGGACGATGATCTACAACGATGCCTATGCCCCGATGCTGGGAGAGCGCCACCCCGCGGCGCTCGGGATCCCGTTCCGCGACGCATGGCCCGAGATCTGGGACGAGATCGAACCGCTTGTCACGCGGGTGTTCGCGGGCGAATCCCTGCGCTTCGAAGCCATGCCGCTGCTGATGACACGGCATGGCTATCCCGAGAACACCTGGTGGAATTTTTCCTATTCGCCGATCCGCGACGAGGAGGGGCGCGTCGCCGGCCTTCTGAATGTCACGGCGGATGCGACCGGCAGGATCTGCGCGGAGCGGGAAAGGGACAAGGCCGTGCGGTTGCAGTCGGCCCTGCTCGACGTGTTGCCCGTCGGTCTTGCGCTCACCGATACGGAAGGGCGGGTGATCCTGTCCAATCCCGAATGGGAGCGTTTCGTTCCCAACAAGCGGCTGTTGTCGCATGATTCGACCTCGGCCTCGCGCCGGCGCGGCTGGACCAGTGACGGCGAGCCGGTCGCGCCGGAGCATTTCCCGGGCGCGCGGGCCCTGCGCGGCGAGCGTTGCGTTCCCGGCATTGATTTCCTTCACACCGACCGGTCGGGCGCCGCGATCTGGACCAATGCCTCGGCCGTGCCGCTGCGCGATGCCGACGGAGAGATCGTCGGGGCGGTCTCCATCATCATGGATGTGGATGCGGAGACGCGGGCAAAGGATGCCCTGCGCCAGAGCGAGGCGCGCTTCCGCGCGCTGGCCACCGCCGGCGCCATTTCGGTCTATCGCATGAGCGCCGACTGGCATTTTCTGTATCAGCTCGAAAGCAGCGATTTTCTGTCACCGGTCACCGAACCCATCGCGGACTGGCGGGAACGCTACATCCTGGCCGAGGACCGGGACGAGCTGGAGGCGGCCATTGACGAGGCGATCCGCACCAGGTCGAAATTCGAGCTCGAGCATCGGGTGCGCATGGCCGACGGCCAGACCGGCTGGGTGCTTGCGCGTGCGATCCCGATCTTCGGGTGCGACGGAGAGATCACCGAGTGGCTCGGCACCGGCAGCAACATAACAAGGCGCAAGGTCGTGGAGGAGCAGCTTCGCGAGCGCGAGGCGCAGTTCCCCCAGTTCGCGGATGCCGCGCCCGGTGTCCTGTGGATCCGCGACGTGGACAGCCTGCGGACAATTTTGTCGAGCCGGGCATCGGCGGCGATCTATGGCTATGACGGCGCGGTGTTCGACAGGAGCCTGCGCTTCTGGCTGCGGATGGTCCTGCCCGAGGACCGCAAGCGGGTTCTGGACAACATCCGGCGCATTCGCGCGGGCGCCCTCGTCGAACATGAATTCCGCATCCGGCGTGCCGATACCGGGGATCTGCGGTGGATCCGGAATGTGGATTTCCCGCTGGTGGACAGCGCCGGAAATGTCTGGGCGCTGGCTGGCATCGGCCTGGATGTGACCGCGGCGAAGCAGGCGAACGAACGTCAGCAGATGCTGGTGGCCGAACTCCAGCACCGCACCCGCAACCTCATGACCATCGTTCATGCGCTGGCCGACCGGATCGGGCGGGACAGCACCGACCTGGCCGATTTCCGCACCCGTTTCGGCGACTGGCTGAGTGCCCTTGCGCGCATCCACGGCCTTCTGTCCCGGCTGGAAAGCGGCAGCCGGATCACCTTTGACGAACTGATCCGGGCGGAGCTCGACGCCATGAGCGCCGACATGGGCCGGACGACCCTGTCGGGTCCGGGCAATGTTCGCCTGCGTTCGTCGACGGTGCAGACCCTGGCGCTGGCGTTGCATGAACTCGCGACCAACGCGGTCAAATACGGCGCATTGGGCCAGGCGCCGGGGCGGCTTGCCATTACCTGGTCGCTGGAGCCGAAAGCGAGCGGATCGCCCTGGCTGCATATCGACTGGCGCGAAAGTGGCGTGGTCATGCCCTCCGGCCTGCCGAATGGCGCCGGCAAGGGGCGCGATCTGATCACCGGGGCGCTGCCCTATCAACTGGGCGCGCGCACCAGCCATGTGCTCACCCCCGACGGCGTGCATTGCAAAATCTCGATCCCGGTCTCGGCCAGCACGCTGCAGGCGGTCGCGCCGTCCTGAGCACGGGGCCCGGACGGTCGCCCGATCACGTCAGTCCTGCCGGGCCCGCTGCTTGCGAGCCGCCTGCCGTTCCCCGCTCTCGCAAAGGCCGACCAGCGCATCGAGAAGCTGCTCGATCCCGAAAGGCTTTTCCAGAACCGGAGTTCCACGGTAACTCCGCGGCAGGCTCGCGCGGTCATAGCCGGTCGCAAAGAGGAACGGGATCTTCCGGGTGTTCAGTATCTCGGCCAATGCGTAGACGTCTTCACCGCCGAGATTGATGTCGAGAACCGCGGCGTCGATCGGCTCCCCGTCCAGCGCGATCCGCCCGGCCGCGACGGATGGGCAGGGGCCGGCCAGTCGCGCGCCGGCCTTCACAAGCGCCTGTTCGAGATCCTCGGCCTGGAAATATTCGTCTTCGACCACGAGAATCGTCTTGCCGGCAAGGGGGAGACAGATATCCGAACTCATGGGTCGCTCCGATATGGTGACTCCGGGCGACCATATCGCAGTTCCGCGCACCTGTCATGAAGTCTTGACGACACGGATTTCCCGCTGTCCCCGCCCGCGCGCGGCCCGGGGGCAGGTCGGAACCCGCAGGCGCGGCTCAGTACCGGGCGCGTTCGTCCGCGACATCCGAGGCGCTGACCGCATCGGCATGGTTCGACCAGGCGCTGCGCACGAAGGTGGCCAGCGCGGCGATGTCCTCGTCGTTCAGCCGCCGGGCATAGGCCGGCATGGCCAGCCGCATCGGCATGCGGGCGGTCGCGGGCATCTCGTCGCCGTAAAGGATCATCTGCAGCAGACCACCGGGGGCCGCGTCGGTCACCACCGGGTTGCCGTCGAGTTCGGGAAAGACCCGCGGCGCGCCCTTGCCGTCGATCATGTGGCAGGCCGAGCAGTTGTCGAGATAGAGCCGCGCGCCAGGATCGAGCCCTGCCGGATCCGCCCGGGCCAGCATGGTCGTCGTCCCGCCGGCCTCCGCCGCCGTCCAGATCCGGTCGGCATCGCGTTCGGGCGCGGGCGGGGGCGCATCGCCGCCGCCGTTCGGCGCCAGCGACCGCAGATAGGCCACCATCGCGTCGATGTCGCTTTCGGGCAGGTGCTGGAGCGAATGGCGGATGACCAGCGTCATCTCTCCGGCCGTGGCGTTGTGGTCGTTGCGACCGTCGCGCAGATAGGCCTTGAGGTTCTCGGCCGACCAGCGCGCGGGCGCGCCGTCCTCGCCCCGCAGCGCCGGGGCCGGCCAGCCTTCGAGCACGCCCCCCATCAGGAAATCGGGGTCGGCCGCCGAATATCCCTTTTCCACATACAGGAGATTGCGCTCGGTATGGCAGGCGCCGCAATGTTCGGGCCCCTCGACCAGATAGGCGCCGCGCGCAAGGACGGGGTCATCGGGCGGCGCAAAACCGGGATCGGGCATCGCCAGCCATTTCCAGGCGCGCACCCCGAAGCGCAGGTTGAAGGGAAACGTCATCTCCGCCTTGCGGGTGCCGGCGCGCACGGGTTTCACCTCTTCGGTGAAATAGGTGTAAAGCGCCCGGATGTCGCGTTCCGCCAGTTTGCGGAAACTCGCATATGGCATTGCCGGATAAAGATGCGCTCCGTCGGCGCGGATGCCGTCCACCACCGCGGCACGGAACTGGTCGAGGCTGTAATCACCGATCCCCGTATCGCGGTCCGGCGTGATATTGGCGGAATAGATGGTGCCGAACGGGGTATTGAAGGCACGCCCGCCGGCAAAGGGCGCGCCGTCCGGGGCCGTGTGGCAGGCGGCGCAATCGGCGGCAAGGGCGGCAAGGTGGGGATAATCGGCATCCGCCATCTCGGGCCAGGCCATGCTGTCATCCGCCACCGCCAGTTCTTCCGGCGCCGTCCGCCGCAGCGGCCAGAAGACGAACAGGGCCAGCGCAAGGGCGCCAAGCACGGCCAGGGCAAGGATGACGCGCAGCCAGGTTCGCATGGTCTATCCCCTCATCATCGGCCGCGGATTGCGGATATAGTCGCGCAGCGCCTCGGCCATCCAGTAGGTCAGCGCCCCGACCGCGCCGGTCGGATTGAACTGGATGTTCTGCGGAAAGGCCGACGCCCCCGAGACCCAGACATTGGGCACGTCCCAGCTTTGCAGATAGCGGTTGACGACGCTGGTCGCCGGATCGGTCCCCATCACCGCGCCGCCGACGTTATGCGTGGTCTGATAGGGGCGGATGTCGTAATGGCTGTCCTCGTCCTTGTAGGACGAATTGAAGCTGTCGGATTCCATCGCCTGCGCCAGTGCCTCGGTCCGGCGCTGCATGAAACGGGTCATGCGGATGTCGTTTGGCTTCCAGTCGAAGGTCATCCGCAAAAGCGGCCGGCCGAACGGGTCGCGATAGGTCGGATCCAGATCCAGATAGCAGTCGCGATAGCTCATGTTCGAGCCGTGGCTGCCGATGTTCAGCGCTTTGCCGTACCACTTGCCGACCGCCTGTTTCCACTCCGCGCCCCAGGCCGGCGTGTCCTCGGGCAGGGGCATGGAGCGGATCGGCTGCCCGTTGGTGAGGCCGACGCTGATATAGCTGCCGCCGATGAAGCCCTCGCGCGCAAAGTCGATCTGTTCGATCCCGTAATCGAGCACGCATGTGCCCTCGATGCCGGCGCCGACGAAGGGCTTGAACTGCGCATCCGAAAAGAAGGCGTCGGTGCCGCCCATCATCTGATAGGCATAGTTGCGCCCGACCACGCCGCTGCCGCGCGCCGGATCATAGGGTTCGCCGATGCCCGACAGCAGCAGAAGGTGCACGTTGTGGATCGGAAAGGCGCAGATCAGCACCAGATCGGCCGGCTGGAAGATTTCCTCGTGGTTCTCGTCAAGATAGGTGACCCCGGTCGCGGTCTTGCCGTCGCTCGAAAGCTCGACCTTCATCACGTTGGCCTCGGTGCGCACCTCGACATTGGGGCGCTGATAAAGCGCATCCAGCACGCAGGTCTGCGGCGAGGCCTTGGAATAGTTGTAGCAGCCATACCATTCGCAGAATCCGCAATAGGTGCACGGGCCAAGCTGCATGCCGTATTCGTTGACATAGGCGCGCGAGGCGTTGCCGCCGGAGCGGGGAAAGGGATGCAATCCCATGTCCTCGGCCGCCTTGTGGAACCGGCGCGAGGCACTGGCCTGCGGCAGCGGCGGCAGCGGGTATTCGGCGCTGCGGGGCGCCTCGAAGGGGTTGCCGCCGGCGCGGATCTCGCCCTTGATGTTGCCGGCGATGCCGGTGCAGCCGATCAGCCGCTCCCAGCGGTCGAAATGCGGCTCGAGCTCCTCGTAGGTGACGCCCCAGTCCTGGATCTGCATGTCGTCGGGGATGATGTCGGCGCCGAAGGTTTCGGTCACATAGCTGCGCAGACGCAACTCCGCCGCCTCTGGGCGCCAGTTCTGGCCGTTCCAGTGCACGCCGGCGCCGCCGACCCCGATGCCCGGCAGGAACGATCCGAGCCGGCGGTAGGGCAGGGCCCTCTGCCCGGTCGAATGGCGCATCGTCAGCGTCGACTCATGGGGGCGCTGCATCAGCTTGAAATAATGCGCATGGGTGAGTTCGTCGGTGTTCTCGGGATAGCGGAAATCGTTGACGGTGCGCCGCATCGGCCCGCGTTCGAGCGCCACGATGTCGAGCCCCTCCTTCGCCAGTTCCATGGCCAGGATCGAACCGGTCCAGCCCAGCCCGACAATGGCCACATCCTTCTTCGGCAGTTTGCGTGCCATCATGCGCGGTCTCCGTTGATGGATACGGGGCCGAGCGGATAGGGCTCGGCGTCGCGGGCCGGGTTGGTCCAGCTGAGGAAATTGGCACGCGCACCGGGATAGCCGATATAGCTCCAGGCGAGCATGCCGCGGTTGCCGCCGTGACGCGGATCCGAGAAATAGCCCTGCTTGGTGCTGGTCAGCAGGAAATCGGGAAAATCGCGCAACTCGGGCGGCAGGCCGGTCTTCTCGTCCATGAGCGCCCCCAGGGCCTTGTTGCGATCCTCCGCACCCAGTTCGGCAAAGGCGGCGCCGTGCTGATCGCGGCACCAGTCGTCGAAATGGGACAGCCCGCCCCGGATGATCTCGGCCAGGGTCAGCGGCGACTGAAACCCGAGATTGGGGTCGGCGTCCGGATGGTGCGGCCCTTCCATGTACCACCATTCGCTTTGCCCCCAGAAACCCGCCATCTGGCGGTCGATGAAAACCGGCACGCCCGCCTCGAGCGCCCCGGGCCCATCCCCGTCGGCGGGGATAAAGACGTCAACGATGGCAATGAGAAGCGCCCATTCCTGCGGCCCGAAGAAGGTCGGCGTGACCTGATCGAGCGGCACCTCGTTGCGGGTGTCGCGGGCGAGCGCGGGAACCGCCGCGGCGGCCAGCGTCGTACCCCCGAGCGCGGCGCCAAGCAGCCCGCGCCGGGTGATCTCTCCCCAAGCCGGCGCATCCGGGTGGCGGGCCATGGAATCGGGGCTGGATGCTGCTGCGCATTGTTTTCTTGCGCGTTTTTCGGTGGTCATGTCTGTCCCTTTCGCAGCCGGGCACACCGGGCCAACGGATTCACGCAGGGATTGTTCCGACCGAATTTTTTCGGCCCTCCGCGCGGGGCGGGTAACGGGCCGGGGAAACCGGCGCGCTCCCTTCGCCCCGGCATGCGCCGCGGGGCCGCCGCAAACAGTCGATCGGCGCAGGAACATTCGCGCCGCCTTCCGGTTCATAGGGACCGATATCATGGAGGCGGAAACTCATGGCACGCGAAACGGAAACTCCCGGTAACGATCCGCAGAAGGCCGACGACAAGGAACAGCCCAAGGGTCAGACCGGGCTGCAATCCGCGTCGAAGGACGACACCGACAAGGACAGGGACAGGGACAAGGACAGGGACAAGCAGCCGATACGGCAGAGCGCCGGCAAGGCCGCCACGGCGAACGACCGGCCCGGCCAGAAACCCGATGACCGCGACCAGTCCGGCGAAAGCGAATCGGAAACCGACGGTTTTGCCGAACTGCGGGAGCAGAACAAGAAGGCGCGCTCTCTGGTCGGAGAGGCCGAAAAGCTGAACAAGGACGACAAGGCCCCCGATCTGCGCCGCCGCATGGCGCAGCAATGGGCCTATAACGCCGAGACCTTCAACGAACTCTACGAGGCGGCCTGCGATGCCGGCCTCGACGATTTCGGCCCGCTCTCGGAAACAGCGGTCGAAGCCGATCTGGTCACCTTCCTGCTGAACCATTCCGAGGACGAACTGGAGGGGCCGCTCGAACTCGCCCGGGTGCGGGTGGCGGCACGCTGCATCAAGGAGATCGTCGAGCGCCAGGAAAAGCAGCGCACCGGGATTCTGGCCAAGGCCAGGTCGGCCGGAGTGGAATCGGACGAACTGGGCGAGCGCATCGAGGACTGCATCGAGGATATTTCGGACCAGCGCGGGCGCTATAGGCCCCGGCTGCACCATCTCGCCGGGCGCGGACGCGCGCGCTATGGCGACGAGGGGCGGGAACGCGACGAACGGGAAGGGCGCGGGCGCCCCCGGCGCCTTGACGGCGACCGCCGCGGCGATCCGCGCTTTCACGACGGCCGCGACCGTTATGCGCCCGATGTCGAGGCGCAGCGCCCCTACCGGCAGGAACACCGCGACCCGCCCGGCCGCGGACGCTATCGCGACGATCACGAACCGGTGCGGGGACGGCGCGTCTTTGGCACCGGTTATGATCCCTACGGCCATGACGACCCGCTGCCGCATGAGGACTGGGGCATGGATCGCGGTTTCCTCGGCGCGCGGGACCGCGACGGCGACGACGACCGGCGCGGCTATCGCAACGAGCGCGACGACGACCGTCGCGACATGCGCCCGGACGTGCGCCGTGAGCGCCGCGCCGCGCCGCGGCCACCCCGCGACCGCGACGACGATTTCGGGGATCCCTATCGCGGCCCCCGGCGCGGTCCGGGACGGCCCGAAGGCGGCCCCGTGGGTTCGCGCTATTACGACGACGAGGGTGAACGCGGCGGGCGGCCGGGCCGCTTTGGCGGCGGGCGTGGCGGGCCGGACTATTCGCGCCGCTATCGCGACGAGGACGATGACGACCGTCCCGGGCGCTATGGCGGGCACGACGAGGGCCCCCGCCGCCGCCGCTGACCGCCGGGTGAGCCCGTGACCCGCGGGTGATCCGCGACGGCGGGCGCACCCGGGGCCGGGTCCGACCCGGCCTTGGGCGCGCCCGTGCCGACGCCAGATCCACGAGGAAAATCATGTTTCATTTCAGGAACGCCCCCCGGGCGCAGAGGGAAGTTGCGCCTGCGATTGCGGCCTGCCCCGCGATCCTGCTGGCCGGCGGACAGGGGACGCGGCTTCATGAGCTGACCCTCAATGAATGCAAACCGGCGGTCCGTTTCGGCCACGGGGCATGTCTTGCCGATTTTTCGCTGAGCAATGCCTGTCATTCGGGCATCCGCCACGTCATCGCCGCGACGCAGTACTGTTCCGACCACCTGCATCGTCATCTGGCCCGGGTGTGGCGTCCGGTTTTCGAGCGGGCGGGCGGGAGCATCGCGCTGCGGCACGGGCCGAGCATAACCGGCGATGCCGCGGGCTATGCGGGCACGGCGGCGGCGGTTGCGGAAAACATCGCCTGGCTGGATGCCCATGCGCCGACCGATGTGCTGATCCTCGCGGCCGATCACGTCTACCGGATGGATTACTCCGCGCTGCTGGAGACCCATCGCGACAGCGGCGCGGAACTGACCGTGGCGGCGGCCGCCGTTCCGCGCCGCGAGGCCGGCGCGTTCGGCATCATCGACACCGGCCCCGGCGGCACCATCACCGGCTTTCTGGAGAAACCGGCCGATCCGCCGCCCATGCCGGGAGAGCGCGACCATTCGCTGGCCAGCATGGGCGTATATATATTCCGCTGGGCCGCGCTGCGCCGGGCCCTGCTTGCGGATCGCGATGCGGCCGGGTCGCGCCACGATTTCGGCTTCGACATCATCCCGGGCCTTGTCGCGCGCGGGCAGGCGGTGGTGCATCTGCTCGGCAGCCCGGTGCCGGACGAGGCACCGTACTGGCGCGATGTCGGCACGCTCGACAGCTATCGCGCGACCCATCTCGACCTGCTGGCGCCCGATTCGGTCCTGCGGCGCACCGAGCGGCGCTGGCCCACGGTGCCCGCTGCGGAAAACGCCCGGATCTGGTCGGGCGCCGGCCGCCCCGCGCGCGAGGGCTGGCGGGATTCATTCGTCCCGGCACATGCCGCGGTCGGCCGGGACGTCCGGATCCGCGATTCGGTGCTGGCGCAGGGCGCGCAGGTCGGCGCGGGCGCCCGGCTGCGGAATTGCATCCTGGGCGCGGGGGTGCGCATCGCGCCCGGAACCGTGATCGGCGAAGACCCCGAAGAGGACGCGCGCTGGTTCCGCCGCGACGCGGGCGGGACGATCCTCGTCACCGCCGCGATGCTCGAGCGGCGCCGGGAAAACCGCCCCGTGGCGCGATAAGGGCGGCAGAAAGGAAAGCGCACCCGGAAACCGCCGGCCGGTCTGTTCGTTTCATGGACAGGCCCCCGGACGGGCCACCCACATCAGCACGAGGTCCGCCGATGGATGAAAAGCCCGCAAACAAGCAACCCCGCCCCGGAAAGGCGCAGAGGCCGGACCGCTTTCAGGGCGAAGCCCCCCCGGAATCGGGCGCCCTTGCCGATCTGGAGGCCCGGTCCATGCTGGCGCGGGCCCGGGCCGCCGCGCGTGCCTATGGCGGAACGTCGCGGATGTGGCTCCAGCCCCATGCGCAGGCGCGGCCCCGGATGGCCGCGGCCATGGCGCCGGTCTGGATCACCACCTATCCGGCGGCGACCATCACCCCGGAGGGATCCTCGGTGCTGGCGACGCTCGGCGACGAACGGCTCTGGCAGGCGCTTTCGCGCATCGGCATCCGCGCCATCCATATCGGCCCGACCAAGCGCGCCGGCGGGCTCGAACGGGGGCGGTTCACCCCGACCGTGGACGGGCATTTCGACCGCATCGGCTTTGACATAGACCCCGATTTCGGCACCGATCAGGAATTCGTCGCGCTCAGCACCATGGCGGCGGCGCATAACGCGGTGGTGATCGACGACGTGGTGCCCGCCCATACCGGGCGCGGCCCCGATTTCCACCTCGCCTGCATGCGCTACAAGGACTATGCGGGGCTTTACCACATGGTCGAGATCCCGCCCGAGGACTGGGGCCTCCTGCCCGAGGTTGCGCCGGGGCGCGACTCCGTCAACCTGCCGCCGGAAGCGGTCGAACTGCTGGCGGCACGGGGTTACATCGTCGGGCCCCTGCAGCGGGTGATCTTTTTCGAGCCGGGCGTCAAGGAAACCGACTGGAGCGCCACCCCGGCCGTGCGCGGCTGCGACGGGATCGAGCGCCGCTGGGTGTATCTGCATTACTTCAAGGAAGGGCAGCCCGCGCTGAACTGGCTCGACCCGTCGTTTGCCGCCGAACAGATGGTGGTGGGTGATGCGCTGCATTCGCTCGACCGGATGGGCGCGCGGGGCCTGCGCCTCGATGCGAACGGGTTTCTCGGGATCGAGCGGCGCGAGGACGGCACCGTCTGGTCCGAAGGGCACCCGCTGGCGCTGGTGGCAAACAACCTGCTGGCGGGCATGATCCGCAAGGCCGGCGGCTTCAGCTTTCAGGAACTCAATCTGACGGTGGACGACATCAAGGCCATGTCCGGCAGCGGTGCGGACCTGTCCTATGATTTCATCACCCGGCCGGCCTATCATCACGCGCTGGCCTCGGGCGATACGGCTTTCCTGCGGATGATGCTGCGGCTCGTGCATGAATACGGCATCGACCCGGGGTCGCTGGTCCATGCGCTGCAGAACCATGACGAGCTGACGCTCGAGCTTGTGCATTTCTGGACCCTGCACGGAAGCGACATGTTCACGCTGGGCGAGCACACCTGGCAGGGGCGCACCCTGCGCAACCATATCCGCGAATTCATGTATGCGACGCTGAGCGGCGCCGACACGCCCTATAACCTGCGCTTCGTCACCAACGGGATCGCCGGCACCACGGCCAGCCTGATCGCCGCCGCGCTTGGCTTTGGCAGCATCTCCGCGCTCGACGAGACGCGGGTCGAGACGATCCGCCGCGCCCATCTGCTGCTGGCGATGTACAACGCGCTCCAGCCGGGGGTGTTCGCGCTCTCGGCCTGGGATCTGGTCGGAGCCCTGCCGCTCGACCCCGAGGAGGTGGAGCCGCTGCTGGCCGATGGCGACACCCGCTGGATCCTGCGCGGCGCCTATGACCTGACCGGTGCGGTTCCCGGCGCGACCCGCTCGGCCGCCGGGCTGCCGCGGGCGCGGGCGCTCTATGGCCCGATCACGGCGCAGCTTGACGACCCCGACAGTTTCGTCAGCCGCCTGCGCAAGCTGCTTGCGGTGCGCGACACCTACGGGCTGGCCGTGAGCCAGCAGATCGAGATTCCCGACGTGGACAGCGCCGGGCTGCTGGTGATGGTGCATGAACTTCCCGATCAGGGCGGCATCCAGATCACGGCGCTGAACTTCGGGCGCGAACCGGTGGAAGAGGTGGTGCGGCTTGGCGCGCCCCATGCCGGGCCGGTGTTCGACATGATCGCCGAAACGGTCGAGCAGACCATCGAGGACGGGCTGCTGCCGCTGCGGCTCGCGCCGCTCGCGGGCTGTTCCCTGCGCATCGCGCCGCCGCTTCCTGTCCTCTGAACCACCATCTGCAGAGGGCTGCGCGTCCGGCGAACGACGGAACAAAGCCGTCAACCATCTGTTGAGTACGTGGACAACTCTGGATCAGCGCGCGAGGGGATTTCATGGCAGCACAGCAGGAACGGACATGCGATGTCGCCGTCATCGGGGCCGGAACGGCGGGAATCATCGCCGAAAAACGCGCGCGGGCGGCCGGGGCGGAGACGCTCCTGATCGACGCGACATTTTCCGGGACCACCTGTGCCGATGTGGGCTGCATGCCCTCGAAACTGCTGATCGCCGCGGCGGATGTGGCCTTCGGCGTGAGCGAGGCCGAATGTTTCGGCATCACCGCCACGTCCCGGATCGACGGCGCCGCGGTGATGCAGCGGCTGCGCCGCCACCGCGACCGTTTCGTGCAGGGCGTCAGGAGCGGGTTTTCGCGCCTGCCCGAGGGAACCTGCCTGCGCGGCCGCGCGCGGTTCACGGGCCCCGACACGCTGGAGCTGGACGACGGCACCCGCATCAGGGCCCGCGCCATTGTCATCGCCACCGGGTCGGAGCCGGCGGTGCCGAAGCCGTTCCGGGCGCTCGGTGCCCGGGTGCTGACCAATCGCAACCTGTTTGACCTGCCCGACCTGCCGGAGTCGGTCGGGGTGATCGGTGCGGGCGCGGTCGGGATCGAGCTTGCACAGGCGCTCGCGCGGCTTGGCGTGCGGGTCGAGGTCTTCGACGCCGGGCGCACTCTCGCCGGCCTGCCCGAGGGCGTGAGCGCCGAGCTTTGCCGGATCCTGTCGCGCGAATTCGCGATCCACCAGGAGACCGAGCCCCGCGCCGAGCCGGACGGCGAGGGCTTGCGCCTGATCCGGGAGGGCGGCAGCGCCCGGTTCGATCGCCTTCTGGTGGCCGCCGGGCGGCCGCCGCAGCTTGACGCGCTCGACCTGGAAAAGGCCGGGCTCGATCTTGACGACAAGGGCATTCCCCGGTTCGACCCGCAGACCCTGCAATGCGGCGAACAGCCGATCTTCATCGCCGGCGACGCCAACCACGAACGCCCCTTGCTGCACGAAGCGGCGGACGAGGGGGCGATTGCCGGCGAGAACGCGGCGCGGTTTCCCGATCTTGCAAAACTGAAGCGCCCGGTGCCGATGGCGATCACCTTCTGCCGCCCCGATGCCGCCGTGATCGGCACGCTTCCCACCGAGGACAACGGGCTCGTGACCGGCTGCGCCGATTACGCCCGTCAGGGCCGGGCGCGGGTGATGGGGCGCGCTCAGGGCATCTGCGAGATCTACGCGGACCGCGACGGCGGGCGCCTGCGCGGCGCGGCGCTTTGCGCGCCACATGGCGAACATCTGGCCCATGAGCTGGCCTGGGCCATCAGTTGCGGGCTGAGCGCCAGCGAGATGCTCGACCTGCCGTTCTATCACCCGACGCTGGAAGAGGGGCTGAAACCCGCCCTGCGCCAGATCTGCGAACTTGCCGCGACATCGCAGGGGCAGAGGGCAGGGGGCGACATCCTGCCGGGAGACCAGTGTTGACCCGGACCGGACAGAGAGGGCGCCTCGGCGGTCCTCATCCGCGCGGGAGCCCGAGCCATGCCGACATCGGGTGAGTGGCCCCGGGGTGCGGGCGCGATGATCCGGCGGATCAGGGAACACGACTGGGCCGCGACGCCGCTCGGCGCGATCACCGGCTGGCCGGCCGACCTGCGATTCGCGGTCGATCTGATGCTGAACAGCCCGCTCGCCATGGTCCTGCTCCGCGGGCCGGAGCTTGTGCAGATCTACAACGAGGCCGGGAGCGAGGTGGTCGAGGCGGGATCAGGGGCCGCGCTCGGCATGCCCCTGCGCGAGGGTTTCGCGCAACTGCACCGCATCATCGCGCCGCTCCAGGCCCGGATCCGCGATCGCGAGCCGGTGATCCTGCCGGAGGTGCGCCTGCCGGTCCGGCGCGGCGACACCGAACACGAGGCATGGTGGGATCTGCAGCTTCTGCCGCAGGGCGACGGGGAGGGTGCCGTGACCGGCATCCTTGTCCTGCTGATCGAACGGACCGATGCGGTTCTGGTGCGCCGGCGCATGGAGCGGGCGATGGCGCGGCAGCGTGCCAGCGAGGAACGGCAGGGGTTTCTGCTCCGGCTGTCGGATGCGCTGCGGCCGCTGAGCGACCCGTTTCGGATCCAGGAAACCGCGGTGCGGCTGCTGACCGAACAGCTCGACGTGCCGGGCGCGGCCTATTTCACGGTCGGGAAGGACGGCAACAGCTGCACCCGCACCGCGAAACACGAGGCCGTGCCCCTGCCGCTGCCCGATCACGGGCGGCTCTCCGATTTCGGTGCCGGCCTTGCCGCCGAGTTTCGCGCCGGCCGGACGCTGACCCTGCGCGACACCGAGGCCGAGCCATTGCACGACTGGCAGCGCAGCGCGTTCCGCGACCTCGGCCTGCGGGCCGGGATCGTGGCGCCGCTGGTCAAGGATGGCCGCCTGTTCGCGCTGGTCGGGGCCTGTTCCCTCGCGCCGCGCGACTGGAGCGATACCGACATCCGCATCGTCGAGGACGTGGCCGAGCGCACCTGGGCCGCCGTCGCCCGCGCCCAGGCCGAGGCGGGGCTGCACGACCGCGACCGCCGGCACCGGTTCCTGCTGCGGCTCAGCGATGCGCTGCGGATCGAGGCGCAGGCCGGGGAGGTGATCCACGTCGGGCTCAGGATGCTGGCCGAGGAGCTTGAGCTTGATCTTTGCGTCGCGGTCCGGGTCGATCCATCCGCTCAGGCCGAGGTTCTGCACCAGGTCCGCCGCAGCGAGCGCATTCCGGCCATGGCGCCCCGGCTGCCGCTTGCGGACATTCCGGGCGCCGGCCGTTTCGTGCCGGACCGCGCGCTTACCTTCAGCGACATGAGATCGGCCCGCACCCTGCCGGCGGCGGATCGCCGCCGCGCGCGGCGCATGGGGTTCGGGGCGCTGGTGTCGGTGCCCCTGACCGGGGCGCTTCCCCGCTGTTCGCTCATGGCCGTGTCGGCCCTGCCCCGGCTGTGGAGCGCGGCCGAGGTGGTGCTGATCGAGAACGCGACGGAGCGGATCGGCTCGCGGCTTGCCAATCTCCGGGCCGAGGCGGCGTTGCGCGAAAGCGAACATCGCTTCCGCCAGTTCGCCGATGCCTCGACCAGCGTGCTCTGGATCCGGGATGCGCGCACGCTGCGCATGGTCTTTGCAAGCCCCGCCTTCCGCGCGATCTATGGCTGCCCCTGCGACCGGGCGGGGGAGGACGGCCTGCGCTGCTGGCTGCGCAGAGTGCTGCCGCAGGATCGCCGCGCGGTTCTGGACAGGCTGCGCCGCACCCGCCGGGGCGAACGGGTCGAACATGAATTCCGCATCCGCACCGCCGATACCGGCGAACAGCGCTGGATCGCCGCCACCGATTTCCCCATGTCCGACGCCGGGGGGCAGGTGCAGTGGATTGCCGGGCTCGGCGCCGATGTGACCGCGGCGCGGCTGTCCACCGAGCGCCAGCATGTGCTGGTCGCCGAGTTGCAGCACCGCACCCGCAACCTGATCACGGTGATCGGGTCACTGGCAAGCCGCACCCTGCAGCGGGCGACCTCGCTCGAGGATTTCGGCCAGCGTTTCGGCCAGCGGCTGAGTGCGCTGTCGCGGGTGCAGGGGCTGCTGTCGCAGCTTGCGACCGGGGACCGGGTGGCCTTCGACCGGCTGCTGCGCACCGAACTGGTTGCCCATGGCGCGGTGGACGGCGCGGCCGCCAAGGTGACGCTGGAGGGGCCGACCGAGATTCCGCTGCGCTCGAGCATGGTGCAGACGCTGGCGCTCGCGCTGCATGAACTGGCGACCAATGCGGTCAAGCACGGCGCACTCGCGGAAAGCCAGCCCGAGGGCCGCCTGCTGATCCGCTGGTGGGTCGAGCCGAACACCAACGATCCGCGCCTGCATATCGAATGGCGCGAAAGCGGCGTCGACATGACGCAGGCCCTGAAATCCGCGCGCTACGGCTATGGCCGGGAACTGCTGGAACGCGCGCTGCCCTATCAGCACGGGGCGATCACCTCGTATCGTCTGCAGCCGGACGGGGTCCATTGCGCCATCAACGTGGCGGTTCATGCCGGGGCGCCCGCGCCGGTCTGAGGGCTTGTTCCCGATTCTCGTGGTATAGAAAACATTCAGGCGGCAGGTGGGTGTCCACCTGCCGCCTGTGCCGCACCGGCCGCAAGCCGGCGCTGTGTTTGGGTCATTCCTCAGCGGCGCCCGCGCGAACGGCCACCATAGTCGCCTTCGCGGCGGCGACGCTCCCAGCCGAGCTCGGACGCTTCGGAGTGACCCTCGGAATCGCCGAACCAGCCGCCCTGGCCGCGATCACGCGAATAGTCGTCGTCGTCGTAGCGGCTGCGCGAATAGCGGCGGTCATCGTCGTCGTAACGGCTCGACCGGCCCCGCGAACGGCCGCCGTAGTCGCCCTCGCGGCGGCGGCGTTCCCAGCCGAGTTCGGACGCTTCGGAGTGCCCCTCGGAATCGCCGAACCAGCCGCCCTGACCGCGGTCGCGCGAATAGTCGTCATCGTCATAACGTCCGCGCGAATAACGCCGGTCGTCGTCATAGCGGCTGCGCGAATAACGGCGGTCGTCGTCGTCGTAACGGCTCGACCGGCCCCGCGAACGGCCGCCATAGTCGCCCTCGCGGCGGCGACGCTCCCAGCCGAGTTCGGACGCTTCGGAATGACCCTCGGAATCGCCGAACCAGCCGCCGTGACCACGGCCGCGCGAATAGTCGTCATCGTCATAACGTCCGCGCGAACGGCCGCGCGAATAACGCCGGTCGTCGTCGTCCCGGTCATAACCGCCACGGCCCCGGCTGTAGCCGCCGGAACGGTTCCGATGATCGGAATCGCTTACAAAACGACCTTCTTCGTCACGTTCAGGCATGTGCCTTGGCATGATTTTCCTCCTGATCTTTCATGAAATGCCGTCAGAGACGGCAGAAGTGCGTCGCCGGCAGGGCGGCGCGGTCCTGCGGATGCCTGGGCATCCGCTCAAGCCGCCGGGCAGGCGCCCGACGCTCTTGACTGGAACGAGCGGACCGCAGAGCGGCCCGGTCGCGAATGGAACGAAAAAGCCCTGGATTCGCGAATTCAGCGCCGCAAGACCCGTCCGCACGGCCGGGCAGAGCCCGCCTTGGGCACGCGATTTCGCCCGCGGGAGGGCGGATTTCACCTCCGATTGTTGCGTCTGATCCGATGTCATCCGGGCTTTCCCATGTCGTTTTCGATTTGCCCGTCCTGAACCGGGAGCCGCGTCGAATGTTCCTGCGGAGGTTTCGGGAAAAAGCAGAAATGGCCAAGGAACCAGACAGCTATGGCGCCCGCGCGATCGGTTTCGCATGCGGGGCGGCTTTTCCCCGGGCAGGAAATGAAAAGCCCCGCCGTTTTCTGCGGCGGGGCCATTCTCGTCACGGGGCAATCCCGAAACATCGTTTCAAAGAGGTGCAACGGCGCGGCATTTCAGCGCCGGCCCGCCTCGCGCGATCAATCTCCGCGATCAGTCTCCGCGATCAATCCTTGTGTTCGGGAAGATCCTTGCGCTCGGTCGAGGCCAGTTCCTCAAGCTCGGATTCGCTCATCGAGTCGTACATGTCGCGGGATGCGCCCTGCAGCGAGCTTTTGTCGGTCTCTCCGCGTTTCGCGGCAAGCGCCGCACCGGCGGCTTTCTGCTGCGCCTTGGACTTGGCTGGCATTGGATCATCTCCTGATGGTGAAAATCGCCGCCGAAGGGCGCAATTTCCGGTATTCACCTTCCCGAACGGTCCCCGCTTTCGCGGTTGCCGCCTCCGGCGTTCGGTTCGTTTTCCCTGCGCAGTTCCTCTGCCGTATCCTGGGTTTCGGCCTTGCGCATCTTGTCCTGCTGCGCCTTGCGGGGGGTGTTGAACTTGCGGCTTTCGCCCTCAAGGTCGAATGGCCCGTTCATCCCCATTGCCGCGCTGCGCCGGTCATGACGTCATCCTGTATATTCGGGCATGTTCTTCAGTTCCGCCTTGGTCCAGCGGGTGGTGGCGTGAACGCTGTTGCTGTTGTCGCGCATGAAATCCAGGTCGCGCGCGGCCAGTTCCACAGGTTTCGATCCGATCCCCAGAAAGCCGCCGACGTCGATCACCACGCGGCAGTCCACGCCGTCATTGAACACATGGGATACATGGCCGATCTTTTCATTGTCCGGCCCGTAGATCACGGCGCCCATGAGGGTGGTTTCGTTCAGCTCCGGGATATCGAGCCGCACATGATTGGCATGGTCCATCGGCTGTCTCCTTTTTCGGCTCGCCAGTTTCCGTTTCGGCCCGCCACGCGGGCACTGCGGGAAAAACCGGGGCGTGGCGGGTTTGTTCCCGGTCGACCCGGAACATCCGGTCCGTTTCCCGGTTCATGCAACCCAAGGCAAAGCTGTTTGCCGAAACCTTCCAGAGGAGATCACGCGATGAGAAAGCTTTTCATCACCACCGCCCTCACCACCGGGCTTGCGACGGCGCTCGCCCTCACGCCCGCCGTGGCGCAGGAGCAGTCGAGCTCGCAATCCGGCCTGACCGGCGGGGAAGAGACCGAATCCGCCCTGGATCAGAACGGCTGGCCCGAGGTCGAGGCGCCCGAAGGATACAATCTCAGCAAGGACCGCGCCGTGACCACCCGCGACCTGGACGGCGCCGACGTTTACGGGCCGGGCGACGAAAAGATCGGGACCGTCTATGCGCTGCTGTTCAAGAGCGGCGAACTGCAGATCAGCGAGCCGCGCGCCTCGGGCGAAAGCCTTGACGACACGACCGGGGATACGGGCGGGGACACGGGCGGAGACATGTCCGGGGACACAACCGGGACCGGCAGCGGCGACGACACCACGATGTCCGGCGGTGCGGGCGGCTCCGAAGGCGGCGCGGACACGACCGCGGGCAGCGCCAGCGACACGGGTGATGCCGGAACGTCAGGCAGCGATGGCGACACGGGCGATACCGCAACCACCGGAACCACGGGCGATACCACGACCATGGATTCGGACATGGGCAGCGAAGGTTCGACCAGCGACGGCACCGCCGCCACCGATTCCGCCACCGGCAGCAGCCAGGGAGAGCTCGAGATCAGCGAGGCCATCATCGACGTCGGCGGCTTCCTCGGGATCGGCAGCCACCGCGTCGCCGTCCCGGTCGAGGAGCTTGCCATCTATACCAAGGACGACGACAGCGACGATATTCGCGTCTACCTGCCCCGGACCAAGGAAGATCTCGAGGCCATGCCCGAGTTCGACCAGGACGAGGTGAACGGCAACGCCCGCACCGATTCGCACCGCGAGGGCGACGGCGGCACCAACGACGCCACGGGCGATACCTCGACCAATCCGTGACCGGCGGAGCAGCGGCCGCGCCCGAACCGGGTCGGGCAGGGAGCGCCCGGCCCCGGATCAGGCGCGGGCCGCCTGCCGGCCGTCCTTGCCGCTCTGGTCGCTTGCAACCGCCGTTTTGTCACCCGTGCGCCTTGGCCAAATCCTGAAAGTGATGCGGCAAGGCGCCCGTTCTGCTATGCAAAAGGCCAGGGCCCGCGATACCGGAGAGGAGGGCAGCGCCATGTTCGCAGACCGCTTTGATGCCGGCCGGCAGCTTGCCCGGGCGCTTGCCCCCTATCGCGCTGACGCGCCGCTGGTGCTGGCGCTCCCCAGGGGCGGGGTGCCGGTCGCGGTCGAGGTGGCACGGGCGCTCGGGGCGCCGCTCGACGTGATCCTCGTGCGCAAGATCGGCGCTCCGGGTCAGCCGGAACTGGCCATTGGCGCGCTGGTGGACGGCGATCCGCCGCAACTCCTGCTGAACGACGAACTCGTGGCGGCGACGGGCGCCGACGAGGATTACATCGCCGCGGAGCGCGAGGCGCAGGAACGGGAAATCGCCCGCCGCAGAGATATTTATCGCGGCGGTCGTCCCCCGCCCCGGCTGCGGGACCGCACGGTGATCGTCGTCGATGACGGTATCGCCACAGGCGCCACGTTGCGGGTGGCATTGCAGGCGCTTGGACGCGCAGGCGCGGGCCGGATCATCGCCGCGGTGCCGGTTGCGCCCGCCGACGCCCTGCCCCCCATCCGGGAGGAGGCGGACGAGGTGATCGTTCTCGAAACCCCGTCCCGGTTCCAGGCGGTGGGTGCCCATTACCGCGATTTCGACCAGACCAGCGATGCGCAGGTCATCGACATCCTGCGCCGTGCGGGGAACCGCGCCTGAGCCGGGCCCGACCCCCGGATCCTTCGACAATTTTCGATAATCGGCCTTTCAGTAATTCGCGGGCGGATCGCTCGCCGGGAAGGATTCCTCGCCCTGCTGGTCGAGAATCTCCTTCTCCCGCTTGGCCTCGGCGCTCTTGCGGGGGCTTTCAGCGGCCTTTTCCGCGGCTTTCTCGGCGGCCGCCTCGGCAGGCGAGGGTTCGCTGCGCTCGGAGGGCGGAAAGCCGGGCGTATGGCGGGGCCGCCTGTGGCCGATCTGGTCGCAGATGCCCCGCAACGCGAATCCTGCGCCGAGGGCGACAAGGACCGGAACAAATCGTAGCATGTGAATTTCCCCTTTGGTGATTGCAATGTTCAGATGAAGGGCGCGCCGCCGGTGACGGCGATGGTGGCCCCGGAGACATAGCTCGACATGGGCTCGGCCAGCATCACATAGGCCGAGGCCAGTTCCACCGGCTGCGCCGGGCGCCCGATCGGAGAGTTCTTTCCGAAATTCGCCACGTGGTCGGGCGACATGCTCGACGGGATGAGCGGCGTCCAGACCGGCCCCGGCGCGACCGCATTCACGCGAATGCCGCGCCCGGCCAGCATCTGCGCCAGCCCCGAGGTGAAATTCTGGATCGCCCCCTTGGTGGTGGCATAGGCCAGCAGCTTCGGGTTCGGCCGGTCGGAATTGATCGAGGCGGTGTTGATGATGGCGCCACCCTCGCGCATGTGCGGCACCGCCGCCTTGGCCAGATGGAACATCGCGTCGATATTGATCGCGAAGGTGCGGCGCCATTCGTCGTCGGGGATGTCCTCGATCTGGTCGAACAGCGCCTGATGGCCGGCATTGTTCACCAGGATGTCGATGCGGCCGAATTTCTCGACCATGCGGGCCACGATGCCGCGGCAATGTTCGGGATCCGAAATGTCACCGCACAGCGACAGGCATTCACGCCCCGTTTCGCGGACAAGCTCCTGCGTGCTGCGGGCGTCCTCGGTCTCCTCGAGCCAGGACAGGCCGAGGTCCGCGCCTTCGCGGGAATAGGCGATGGCTACCGCGCGCCCGATCCCGCTGTCGCCGCCGGTGATCAGCGCGACCTTTCCGTCAAGGCGCCCCGCGCCCTTCCAGCGGTCCTCGCCATGGTCGGGGCACGGGTCCATCCGGGCAAAGCTGCCGGGCGGATCCTGATGCTGCTTCGGGAAGGGCGGTTCTGGAAAATCGGTCATCGGTCTGTTTTTCCTTCTGGTTCCGGGTCCACCGAGGGCCCGTAATCGCCGGGGCCGCTCGGATCGCTGGTGTGCTTGCCCGCGGGGTCGATCCGCTGCATGCGCTGGTCGATCCGGTTGGGCTCGGGGTGGCGCCGCTGGTCGAGCGCGGAGCGGGGCGTGCTGTCCGGCACCGGCCCGGCGGTCGGCCCGGCGGTCGGCTCGTGGGTGGCGGCGGGGGCTGTTGCGGGCTCTTCCGGGCGCGCCGCGGCCAGCAGCCCCGGCATGAACCCGACCCCGAGCGCGACAAAACCGGCGACGACGCCGGGGGTGCTCAGCACCAGTTCCCAGCCCGGCGTGAGCCGCGACGGCATGAGCCCGTAATCCACAAGCGCCGCCAGAAGAACGGTGAGGCCCGCGGCCAGCCAGGGCATGGGAAGGCCGCGCCCGATACCGCGCCGCAGCAGGATCAGGATGATCAGCGCCACCAGGGCCCAGAAAAAGCAGGACAGCACATGAATGATCGTGCCGACGCCCGTATGGCGCCAGTCCGCGGCCGTGACCTGCGCCGCCCCGTCCCCGTGGAACACATGGATCGTTGCGTTCAGCGGCATCCACCAGGGGGCTCCCGTTGCGGCGGAAAGCCCCCCGAGAACGGCAGTCGTCAGCACGGCGGCCCCGGCCCCTGCAAGCAGGAAGGCGCGGGCCGGATGCGTCAGGGCATGGGCCGGATGGATCATGGTTTTCCCTTTGTTTCCGGTTGTCGTTCCAGGCGAAAGGAAACCGGCCCGCCCCGGGATTGTTCCACGGAACAAAACCGAATCCGCATGGTTTGCGGGGATGGAGATTGCGGGGGCACCCTGCAGCCCGCCCCGAACAAGGAGAGAACACCATGCCGAAGATTCTGGACGACCTGTTCCACGACACGCTCAAGGACATTCACTATGCCGAGCGTCAGATCGTGAAGGCGCTGCCGAAGATGGCCGATGCGGCGCAGTCCGACCGGCTGCGCGATGCCTTCCGCGAGCATTGCAAGCAGTCCGAAACCCATATCGAACGCCTGCAGAAGGTGTTCGAACTGATCGACCAGCCGGCCGGCACCAAGACCTGCCCGGCGATCGAGGGGATGATCAAGGAGGGCGAGGAGATCATGAAGGACTTTCACGAATCCGCCGCGCTCGACGCGGGACTGATCGCCGCCGCGCAGGCGGTCGAACATTACGAGATCGCCCGTTACGGCACGCTGCGCGAATGGGCGGCCCAGCTTGGCCTGCAGGATGCGGCGCGGCTGCTCGACCAGACGCTGCAGGAAGAAAGCGAGACGGACGAGCTGCTGACCGCGATCGCGGAAGAAAGCGCGAACCACCACGCCGAAGACCGGACCTGATCAATCCCCCGGTTGCGCGCGACCGCCCCCGTCAGCCCGGCTGGCGGGGGTTTTCGGCTGCTCCGTGCGAGCGGGCGGCGGGAACGGGCGGTCAGGATGCGGGAAGGTCATGCCGGCCGGAACCACGGGGGAGGAAAACGATGCGAAAAGCAAAACAGGCTGCCTCGCACATTGGCTCCGGGCCGGCATGCGAAAGGCCAGCACTGGAGCGGCCTTCCGAAGCGATAAAACCACGGATCGGCGGGTTTGTTCCGGCGCCGCACCCGAAATTCCGGCCTGCGCGCCGGAATATCAGGCCACCGGCTCCAGCGCGTTGCGCAGAAGCGTGCGGGCCCGGCTGACCCGGCTCTTGATCGTGCCGATGTCGCAATCGAGGATCCGCGCCGCGTTCATGTAGCTTTCACCAAGCGCCACCAGCACCACCGCCTCGCGGTAATGAGACGGAAGCCGGCGCAGCGCCACCTTCATGTCCATGAGCTCCATATGCGAATCCTGCCCCGCCTTGACCCGGGGCTGCGCCGAGACGCAATCCTCGGATCCGGTCCGCTCGCGCGCGGATTTGTGGCAGTTGGTGAAGAATCGGTTGCGCATGATAGTAAAAAGCCAGGCACGCATGTTGGTGCCTGGCTGATAACGGTCCGCGTATTCGATGGCCCGGAGAAGCGTCTCCTGAACAAGGTCTTCGGCATCGGGCACGGATTTGCATAGAGAACGCGAATAGGCTCTCAGCGCAGGAATATACACCAGGACGTTATCTTCCATTGAGCAGCTCCCTTTGATGACAGGAGCCTAACGCAACGGCAGATTTGTGGTTCCGGAACCTTATGCAGCCGGCGACAATCCGCCGAACGGCATCAGTTGCCGGTCTGCCGGCGCTTTTTCGCCTGCGACAGCGCATCTTCCAGCCGTTTGGCCAGTTCTCGCAGGCGCGGCGAAACCGGCTCTGTCTCGGCCTCTGCGAGCAGCTCGCTCAATGTCCGGTCGAACTCCGGGTCGATGACCGGAATTCTTTCGTTTTCGTTCATAGTCACCTCCACAACCTCATGACACTACAACATTCGAAACCCCCGAATGCAGGGGCCGGGATCGGGATCAAGGGCGGCTGTTGCATCTGGGTCACTATTTCAGGCCCCCCGGACCATTGGCAATGAACATTCTGCGGATGGCACCGTAACATTTCGTGATCACACGCGGCGGCGCGGCATGATCCGCTGTGCGCGCCGCTGTTTTGCCCACCGATTTCTGGAACATCCGTCCTCTGCCGCGGTTTGCGGTCCGGGGGCCGAACTTGGGGCCGAACCTATCGGATTGGAAAGGAATTGGACATGCCTGTCTGGTCAAGACTGACCCTGACCGTCACCTGCACCCTGGCGGCGGGCGCGCTCTGCGCCGAGCAGGGCAACGATGCAGCGGCGCAAACCGGGGGGCCCGAACGGTCGCCGGCCGAGGTTACCTGCGGGGATCTTGCCGGTCTGGGGCAGGACGCCACCGCGCCCGCGCTTTATTACATCATGGGCTATCGCGAGGGCAGCGCCCGCTCGAACGATGCGCAGGCGGCAGGCGCCGGCGGCGGCAACGACATCTCCAAGGGCTTCGAAGGGCCGGTCGGCGATTCGGGCGAGACCATCGATGATGTCGGCGCATCCTCGTCCAGCGACAGCAGCACGACGACCGAGGGCACCCAGTCCGACGGCGCCGCGCAACCCGGTGCAGCCGATGATGCGCCCGACGCCGGGTCGGATGCGGCGGAAACGCCGATCCGGGGATTTGCGCAAATTTCGGTCGAGGACGTCTTGACCGCCTGCGCCGACACTCCCGACCGCAAGCTTTCGGACGCGATGGACGAGGTTCAGGGCAAGGAAGGCGCTGGCGGCGGGGAATAGCACCCGTGTCCGCCCTCCGCACGCGAAGGGGGCGGAACGGCGTTTCCACCGCCCCGCCCCCGATAACCCCGGCCCCGCGAATGCCGGGGCCGGACGTGGACTTGCGCGCCTAGCTCGGGCTGTGGGTGCGGCTGCGGCGTCCGGTATGGGGCCCGCCGCGCTGGTCGGGATTGCCCTTGTTGTCGGTGCCGGTGTGATCCGAAGGGGCATGCTTTTCCGGGTTCTCGCCGCTTTTCGGCTCTTTCTCCCGGTCCGGCATCTTTCTTTCGTCTGCTTTGTCGTCTGCCATGTCATCCTCTCCTTGCTTGCAGGGGAGAAACCGGCCCGGAAAGGGAATGTTCCGGCGACATGTGGGCGACATGTTCGGGCAACGCATTGCCGTCAGCATTTCGCCGCCGTTTCCGCCGCCGGGGACCGGAAACCGTGTCAAGCCGGATAATTTGTCGGGAACATAGCCGGCGGAAGGCGGTTGGCTCGGCGGCTGTCCCGGACGGACAGACAATGCAGACACAGGAGGAACTCCATGGCTGACAGATACGAAAGAGACAACGACCGTCGCCGCCACGAGCAGGAACGTGAAATTGAACGGACCAGCTTTGGCCAGCCCTATGCGCGGCCCGACCCCAGCGACTACGCCGGCAATCAGCGACGTTCGTCGAATGACCGCCAGGGTCGCGGATCGAATGACCGCCGCGGTCGCGGTTCGGACTACGGCGATGATCGTTACAGCAGCACCGGCGGCTATCGCGGCGGCTCCGACTACTACGACGACTATGATCCGCTTCACGCCCGGAGCGCCTCGGCCGACGTGGAATACGGGCATATGGGCGGCGCCGGCCGCGATGCGCAGGAACGCGCCTTTCACGGCGACACCAGCCCCGGCGGCTATGGCCGGTCCCGTGCCGAACGCACCGGCGGGCTCGACGCCGACGAGCGCGAGTTCAACGCCGGGAACTACCGCGGCAATTACGACGTCGATGACGACGACGATGATGACCGCGACGATTACCGCTCGAACTATCGCGAGCGGGGCGCCGGAGAGGGTTATCCCGGCTATTCGCAGCGCCCGGAACGTCGTCTGGGGCGCCGTCCGGTAGGTTACGGGCCCTATGCCTATGGTCGCGACGACGATGAGGACTATCGTTACAGGCCACGACGGGAGCGCGGCTGGCTTGACCGCACCGAAGACGAGGTCGCCTCGTGGTTCGGAAACGACGACGCGGAGAGACGGCGCGACATGGACGAACGCCGGGATGACGACCGCGAACGGAGAAACCGCTGGGATCACCATCGCCATGACTGGTGATCGCGGCAGCCGCTTTACCCGTTAGCCAGCGACTCCGGGCAGCGCCGCGCAAGCGGCGGGCCCGGAACTCGCGTGGCCCGGCCGGTTCCCGGGCCACCGCGGGGCTCGGTGACGGGGCCGATGGCAGGGCCAATAACAGGACCGGTGACCGGGGCGACAGGGAAACGGATGTGGAGACGCGAAACATGAGGGTCCTGGTGGTTGAGGACGATTACTTCATCGCCGATCAACTGGTGCGGGAAATCTGTGAACTGGGGGACGAGCCGATCGGCCCTTTTGCGTCGGTCGGCGATGCGCTGCCGGTGATCGACCGCGCCGAAGTCGCCATTCTGGACATCAAGCTCGGCGACGAGACCTCCTTTCCCATCGCCGACCGCCTGATGATGACCCACACCCCGTTCCTTTTCCTCACGGGCTATGATTCCCAGCTCGTTCCCCACCGGTTTTACGAGACAGACATCTACATCAAGCCCAGCCGGGCAGAACCGATGCTGAAGGCGTTGCGCGCGCTCCACCACCCGCCCCAGGACTCGCCGGCCGCGCCCCGCGTTCCCGGGGCCGACGGCACCGAGACGATCGAGGATCTGGTGATGGAGATGCTGCGGCGCGCCCGTCATGTGATGCCGGACAATGCCTCGGCCGAACGGCTTGTCGAACGGGTGCTGAAGGTCGCGCTTCAGAAGGTGGACCAGGGCGCGGACGAGCAGGATCTGAAGAACTGGCTCCGGCAGCTGTTCGCCTATGAATTTCGCAACCGCATTTCGCACCTGCACTGAGGATGCGCGGCATGCGGCAGCTTCCCTCCCGGCCCGGGATCGCAATCGCCCCTCGGAGATGGACCCGGAGATGACCATGGAAAGCGGTGCAGACAACACGTCGCGTGCGGCGGAAAGGGCGCTGGCGCTGGCCAGGAACCGCATCGCGATCGAGCAGGTCTCGCCCTCGGTCGATGCCGGGCGTTTTGCCGCCAAGGTGGTGGTGGGGCGGCCCTTTCCGGTGCAGGCGGATGTGTTCGGCGACGGGCATGACGTGATCCGCGCCGTGGCGGAACTGTGGAGTGACGACGGCTCGGTGCTGGCGCAGGAGATGCGCCCGCTCGGCAACGACCGGTGGGAGGCCGAACTGATCGCGCCGGCGCCGGGGCTCTGGGAGCTTTGCGTGCTGGGCTGGCGCGACATGTTCGCAAGCTGGCACGCCGACACCATCCGCAAGCGCGATGCCGCGCAGGACATCGCGCTTGAACTCGTCGAGGGCTGCGCCCTGGTCGAGGCGGCGCTTGCCCGTTGCCGCAAGGGCCGCGAAGGAGCCGAGCACGAGCCCGAGCTTGTCGCGCTGCTCGGGCGGCTCGATACGGGAGAGGCCGATGCCGCCGATCTGCTGCTGGACGAGGCCACCCTTTTGCTGATGCGCCAGGCCGGCGCGCGCAGCGACCTGACCCGCCACCCCGGCCTGCCGCTGCGCGCCGACCGCGACGCCGCCGCCTTCGGCGCCTGGTACGAGATGATGCCGCGTTCCTGGGGCAGGGACGGCGCCCACGGCACGTTTGACGACGTGATCGCGCGGCTGCCCTATGTGCGCGATCTGGGCTTTGACGTGCTTTATTTCCCGCCGATCCATCCGATCGGCACCACCAACCGCAAGGGGCCGAACAATGCGCTGACGGCGGGGCCGGAGGATCCGGGCAGCCCCTATGCCATCGGCAGCGCCGAGGGCGGGCATTGCGCGGTTCATCCCGAACTCGGCACGCTCGAGGATTTCCGCCGTCTCGTCACCGAAGCGGCCGCCGAGGGGATCGAGATCGCGCTCGATTTCGCCATCCAGTGTTCGCCCGATCATCCCTGGATCCGCGAGCATCCCGAGTGGTTCGACTGGCGCCCGGACGGCAGCCTGAAATTCGCCGAGAACCCGCCGAAGAAATACGAGGACATCGTCAATGTCCATTTCTACCGCGAGGCGCTGCCGTCGCTCTGGCTGGCGCTGCGCGATGTGGTTCTGTTCTGGATCGGGCAGGGCGTGCGCATCTTTCGCGTCGACAATCCGCACACCAAGCCGTTCCCGTTCTGGGAATGGCTGATTGCCGAGGTGCAGGCCGATCACCCCGACACGATCTTTCTGGCCGAGGCCTTCACTCGCCCGAAGGTGATGAAGCGGCTGGCAAAGCTCGGGTTTACGCAATCCTACAGCTATTTCACCTGGCGCCATTCCAAGGCGGAGCTGACCGATTACCTGACGGAACTGACGCAGACCGGGTGCCGCGATTACATGCGGGTGAACTTCTTTGCCAACACACCCGACATCAATCCCTATTTCCTGCAGTCGAGCGGGCGGCCCGGGTTCCGCACCCGGCTGGTGCTGGCGGCGACACTGGCCGGCAATTACGGCATCTATAACGGCTTCGAGATCTGCGAAAGCGCGCCGCTTCCGGGGCGCGAGGAATATCTCGACAGCGAAAAATACCAGTTGCGGCAATGGGATTTCGACCGGCCCGGCCATATCAGGGACGATATCCGCCTGATCAACCGCATCCGGCGCGACCATCCCGCGATGCACGATTCCGGCAACCTGCGCTTTCTGCCCGCGCATCACGATCAGGTGCTTTGTTACCGGCGGTTCGATTTCGAGGCCGGAAGCTTCCTGCTGTTCCATGTCAATCTCGATCCGCGCACCGCGCACGACTTCATGTTCGAGCTTCCGCTTTCCGAATTCGGCCTGCCCGACGACGGCTCGATCGAGGTCGAGGATCTCCTGCATGGCAACCGCTTCACCTGGCACGGGCGCCACCACTGGCTGACGCTCGACCCCGAAACGCGCCCCTATGCGATCTGGCGGCTGTTCCCGCCGGGGAGCGCGCAATGAATGCCCCCGCCCCGCTGCCGGCGCCGGACGGCGGGTTTCTGGGCGCAGTTGACGGCCGCTGGCGCCACCCGCTCGAGACAGGGATCCTGCCCGGCTGGCTTGGCTCGCGGCGCTGGTTCGGCGCCCGCAACCGCCCCGTCCGCGCGGTCACGCTGCTGCCGCTGGCCGAGATGGCGCCGGATCTTGCGCTCCTGCTGATCGACGTGCGGCTTGACGGTGCGACGCAGCGCTATTTCCTGCCGCTTGCCCTGCGCGATGCCACGGGTGCCGTCGGGTTCCCGCTTGCCCCTGTCGCCGGCGGCCGGGTGCTGATCGACGCCGCGGAGGATGCGGCCAGTGCCGGGGTTCTGCTGGCCGCGCTGCGCGCCGGGATCACCCTGCACACCGGGAACGGGCAGATCCGGTTCGAGCCCGAGGACGCCACGCGCCTGGCCTCGCCCGGCCCGCCGCGCGCGCTCAAGGCGGATCAGAGCAACGCGACCCATGTGTTCGGGCAGGACGTCATGCTCAAGCTTTACCGCCATATCCACCCCGGGTTGCAGCCCGAGGTCGAAATGGCCCGCCACCTGAGCCGGCAGGGATTTACCCATATGCCCGCCTTTCTGGGGCAGGTCGCGCTGCATCAGGGGAACGGTGCGGCGGACAGCGGCGAAAGCGGGAATGATCGCTCCGATCATGACAGCGTGCTGGCTGTCGCCTTTGCCTATCTGCGCAACGAGGGCGATGCCTGGTCGTGGCTTTGCGCGGCGCTGCGGCAGGATCCGGGACCCGGCCGCGGGGCCTGGCTCATGACCCGGCTCGGCCAGCGCATGGGGGATCTGCACCGCTGTCTTTCCGCGACCGATGCGCCGCCCGGTTTCACCCCCGAACCCGTGACCATTGCCCATGTCGAGCGCTGGATGCACGAGACCGAAAGCGATCTCGAGACGGCGCTGGAGGCCCTGGCCCGGGCCGCGCTTGGCCCCGCCGAGACGCAGCTTGCGCGCGAGGCGCTGGGGCGGCGCGCCGAGTTCGCGCGGCTGATCGGGCAGCCCGCACATCTGCCGCCGTCGGGGCTATGTACCCGCATCCACGGGGATCTGCATCTCGGGCAGGTGCTCGTGACCCGGGATCCGGGCGGCGCGCGCGATGTGGCGATCATCGACTTCGAGGGCGAGCCCCGGCGTCCGCTGCCCGAGCGGCGCACGCTGACGTCGCCGCTGCGCGACGTGGCGGGGATGCTGCGCTCGCTCGACTATGCGGCCCAGCTTTGCGATGCCGGCCGATCCTGGGCGCGCGGGGCAAGCCGCAGTTGCCTTGCCGCCTATGAACTCTCGATGGACGGCAGCCCGGCCCTGCCGGCCCGGGAACCGGCGCGGGCGCTGCTTCGTTTGTTCCTGCTGCAGAAGGCCGCCTATGAAATCAGCTATGAACTGGCCAGCCGGCCCGAACTGGTGGCGGTGCCGCTGCGCGGGCTGCTGGCGCTGATCGGCACGGGCGCGGACCGGAGCGGGCAGGAGAAGGAGACCCCATGACCGACGCGCTTCCCGATCACGCGCCGCCCGCCCCCGATATCCGGCAGATCCTGCGCGGCCAGCACCAGAATCCCTTTGCCGTCCTCGGGATGCACCGCGACCCGGAGGGGCGGCTTGTGGTGCGGGCCTTTGCGCCCGAGGCGGGCAAGGTCACGGTGATCGACCGCGGCAGCAACCGCGCCGTCGCCCGGCTCGAGCGGATCGACCCGGAGGGGTTCTTCAGCGGCGTGCTGGCGCGGCGCAGCCGGGCCTTTCTCTATCGGCTGCGGCTCTGTGCGGGGGCGGCGGAATGGGAACGCGACGACCCCTATTCCTTCGGCCCGCTTCTGGGAGAGCTTGACGAATATCTGCTGGCCGAGGGGCACCACGAAGACCTGTATCGCCGGCTGGGTGCGCATCCCTGCGAACACGAAGGGGTGCGCGGCACCGGCTTTGCCGTCTGGGCGCCCAATGCGCGGCGGGTGAGCGTGGTCGGCGATTTCAACGCCTGGGACGGGCGGCGCCACCCGATGCGGCTGCGCCACGGCGCCGGGGTATGGGAAATCTTCATCCCCGGACTCGGGCGCGGGGCGCTTTACAAATACGAGATCCTCGGCGCGCATGGCGATCTCCTGCCGCTCAAGGCCGATCCGGTCGGCTTCTCCGCCGAGCCCCCGCCCGCCACCGCCTCGCGCATCACGGGCCTGCCGCGTCACGAATGGCAGGACCGGGACTGGCGCTCCCGCACCGGCCCGCCGCCGCAGCAGGAGCCGATCTCGATCTACGAGGTGCACGCGGGATCCTGGCGGCGCGGCGAAGGCAACCGCGTCCTGTCCTATGCAGAGCTTGCCGAGGAACTGGGCGATTACGTGGCGGGAATGGGGTTCACCCATGTCGAATTCCTGCCGCTCAGCGAACATCCCTTTACCGGTTCCTGGGGCTATCAGCCGATCGGCATGTTCGCCCCGACCGCGCGCCACGGCGCGCCCGAGGATTTCGCCGCCATGGTCGATCACCTGCATCAACGCGGGCTGGGCGTGATCCTCGACTGGGTTCCGGCGCATTTCCCCTCGGATGCGCACGGTCTGGCGCGGTTCGATGGCACCGCGCTTTACGAACACGCCGATCCGCGGCTCGGCTTTCACCATGACTGGAATACGCTGATCTACAATTTCGGCCGCCTCGAAGTCGCGAATTTCCTGCGGGCGAGCGCGCTTTACTGGCTGCGGGAATTCCACGTGGATGCGCTGCGGGTCGATGCGGTGGCGTCGATGCTGTATCTGGATTATTCGCGCAAGGCCGGCGAATGGCTCCCCAACCGCTACGGCGGGCGGGAAAACCTTGATGCGATCGAGTTCCTGCGCCGCTGCAACGCGACGATTCACGACCATGTGCCCCATGCCCTGACCATCGCCGAGGAATCGACCGCATGGCCCGGCGTCAGCCGCCCCCCGGACCGGGACGGGCTCGGCTTCGATTTCAAATGGAACATGGGCTGGATGCACGACACGCTGCAATACATGTCGGCCGATCCGATCTATCGCCAGTATCACCATGACCAGATGGTGTTCGGGCTGCATTACGCGTTTTCGGAGAACTTCGTCCTGCCGCTCAGCCATGACGAGGTGGTGCACGGAAAGGGCAGCCTGCTCGGGCGGATGCCGGGCGATCACTGGCAGCGCTTTGCCAATCTGCGCGCCTATCTCGGCTTCATGTGGACCCATCCGGGCAAGAAGCTGATCTTCATGGGCGGCGAATTCGGGCAGGAGCGCGAATGGAACCACGACACCAGCCTCGACTGGCACCTGCTGGACTACCCCGAACATGCGGCGCTGCAACTGCTGGTGCGGGATCTCAACCGCCTTTATCGCGACACCCCGGCGCTGCATGTCAGGGATTGCGACGCCGCCGGCTTCCAGTGGATCGATTCCGGCGATGCCGCGAACAACCTGTTCAGCTATCTGCGCCTCGGGCGGGCGAATGATCCGCCGGTCGCGGTGATCTGCAACATGGCGCCGGTGGTGCGCGAGGGCTACCGGCTCGGCCTGCCCCGGGGCGGCCACTGGCGCGAGATCCTGAACAGCGATGCGCGGGTCTATGGCGGCTCCGGCGCCGGGAACGGCGGCGTGGTGCTGGCCGGCGAGCCGGGCGCGCATGGCCGCCCCTTTGCCGCCACCCTTACCCTGCCGCCGCTCGCGGTGCTCGTGCTCACGCCGGAGACCCAGGATGTCTGAAGACAGGATACCGCTTGCCGGATCGGATGCGCCGCTCGGGGCGACATGGGACGGGTCCGGGGTCAATTTCGCCCTGTTTTCCGCCCATGCGACCAGGGTCGAGCTTTGCCTGTTCGAGCCCAAGGGCCGGCGCGAGACCGACCGGATCGAATTGCCGGAAAACACCCATCAGGTCTGGCACGGCTATCTGCCCTGGGTGCGGCCGGGGCAGCTTTACGGCTATCGCGTGCACGGGCCCTATGCGCCCGATGCCGGGCACCGGTTCAACCCCCACAAGCTGCTGATCGACCCCTATGCGCGGGCGCTGCACGGCAACCTGCGCTGGCATGACGCGCTGTTCGGCTATCGCGTCGGCCACCGCGACGGGGATCTGAGCTTTGACCGCCGCGACAGTGCATTCGTCATGCCCAAATGCGTGGTGGTGGACCCGGCCCATACCTGGGGCAACGACATCCGCCCGGCGCATCCCTGGCCCGAAACCGTGATCTACGAGGCCCATGTCAAGGGCATCAGCGCCCGCAACCCGGCCCTGCCCGAGCAGATGCGCGGCACGTTCGAGGGGCTGGCGGCGCCCTCGACCATCGCGCATCTGAAACGGCTCGGCATCACCGCGGTGGAGCTGCTGCCGGTCCATGCCTTCGTTGACGACCGTTACCTGATCGACCGCGGCCTGACCAATTACTGGGGCTACAACACGCTCGCCTTCTTTGCTCCGGCGCCGCGCTACCTGATGCGCGAGGGCGCCATCAACGAATTCCGGCTGATGGTGCGCCGCCTGCACGAAGCGGGGATCGAGGTCATCCTCGACGTGGTCTACAACCACACCGCCGAGGGCAACCAGATGGGCCCGACCCTGTCTTTCCGCGGCATCGACAACGCCAGCTATTACATCCTTGGCGACGACCGGCGCTATTATTACGACACCACCGGCTGCGGCAATACGCTCGACATGCGCCACAGCCGCGCGCTGCAACTGGTGATGGATTCCCTGCGCTACTGGGTCGAGGACTGCCACGTGGACGGCTTCCGCTTCGACCTTGCCACCGCACTGGGGCGCGAGCGCGAGGCGTTCGACGAACATTCGGTCTTTCTGGAATCGACCCGCCAGGACCCGGTGCTGAACAAGGTCAAGCTGATCGCCGAGCCCTGGGACGTCGGCCCCGATGGCTATCAGCTTGGCAATTTCCCGCCCGGCTGGGCCGAATGGAACGGGCATTTCCGCGACACGGTGCGCGCCTTCTGGCGGGGCGACGAAGGCATGGCGGCGGCGCTTGCGGACGGGCTCATGGGGTCGGCCGCGCTGTTCGAAAAGGCCGGGCGGCGGCCATGGGCCAGCGTCAATTTCATCACCGCCCACGACGGGTTCACGCTGGCCGACCTGGTCAGCTACAACGACAAGCACAACGAGGATAACGGCGAGAATAACCAGGACGGCACCGACAACAACCTGAGCTGGAACTGCGGCGCCGAGGGGCCCACGGACGACCCCGACATCCAGCGCCTGCGCGACCGCCAGCGCCGCAACCTGATGGCGACCCTGATCCTTGCCCAGGGCACGCCCATGATCCTGATGGGGGACGAACGCGGCCGCAGCCAGCACGGCAACAACAACGCCTATTGCCAGGACGTGGAGTTCAACTGGCTGGACTGGGCGCCCGACCACCCCGACCGCGCCGGATTCGAGCCGTTCCTGCGCGGGCTGATCGCCATCCGCCGGGCCCATCGCCTGCTGCAATCGGACAAGTTCTTTCACGAGGATCCCTATGGCCGCTTTCCCGGCCGTGCCCAGTGGCTGCGCCCCGACAGCGAGGAACTCGACGCGCAGGACTGGGACAATCCCGGCACGCGCGCGCTGGGGCTGTTCCTGTCACAACCGGGCGAGGCGCTGCTGGCGCTGCTCAATGCCTCGGACGGGGCGCTCGATTTCACCCTGCCCGAGCCGCCCGGAGGGGGCTGGCGGCTTCTGGTGGATACCGGGCGCGGGTTCGCCGCCCGACGGGGAAAGCCCTGCGACGTGGCCTCGGTCAGCATCGAGGCGCGCACCGTCCTCATGCTGGAAAGCACCGGGCGATGAGCGCCCCGGCGCGGCACTGGGGCGGGCACCTTCGCGAGGGAGGCGCGCATTTCGCGCTCTGGGCGCCGGCGCAGGCGCGGCTTGCCCTACGCGCTGGCGGGCACGATCAAATGATGCAGCCCCATGGCGACGGCTGGTTCACCTGCACGGCTGCTGGCCTGCGCGCGGGCGATGCCTATCATTTCGTGCTGGAGGACGGGCGCACCGTCCCCGATCCGGCGGCGCGGGCGCAGGCGGGCGATGTGCACGGCCCCTCAAAGCTGGTCGATCCCGCGGGGTTTCGCTGGCAGAACCCCGGCTGGCAGGGCCGCCCCTGGGCCGAGGCGGTGATTTATGAGCTTCATACCGGCACCTTCACCCCGGACGGCACCTTCCGCGCCGCCATCCCGCGGCTTGCCGAACTGGCCGATTTGGGCGTCACCGCGATCGAGCTGATGCCGATCGCGCAATTCCCCGGCAATCGCGGCTGGGGCTATGACGGGGTGCTGCCCTATGCGGTGCATCCGGCCTATGGCCACCCCGACGACCTGCGGGCACTGGTCGATGCGGCGCATGGGCTGGGGCTCATGGTGCTGCTCGACGTGGTCTACAACCATTTCGGGCCGGAGGGGAATTACCTGCCGCTATATGCCCCGGATTTCTTCGATCCCGACCGCCACACGCCCTGGGGCGCGGGAATCGCCTGGGACCGCGCCCCGGTGCGCCGCTTTTTCATCGACAACGCGCTGTATTGGCTGGATGAATACCGCCTCGACGGGTTGCGGCTGGATGCCATCGACCAGATCGCGGATGCCTCGCAGCCCGACATCCTGACCGAACTGGCGCAGGCGGTGCGGACCCGTTTCGACCGCGAGGTTCACCTGACGACCGAGGACAACCGCAACATCACCCGCCTGCACGAGCGCAAGGGCGACCGGGTGCCGCTTTATACGGCGGAATGGAACGACGACTGGCACAACGCCGCCCATGTGATCGCGACCAATGAAACCGCGGGTTATTATCGCGATTTCGCGGACAATCCCCATGCGCATCTTGCCCGCGCCATGGCCGAGGGCTTCGCCTGGCAGGGCGAGGTTTCGCCCGGCACCGGCGCCCCGCGCGGGCAGGCCAGCGCCCATCTGCCGCCCGCGGCCTTCGTCGATTTTCTGCAAAACCACGACCAGACCGGCAACCGCGCCCTGGGCGAACGGATCGACGCCCTTGCCGATCCGCGCGCGGTGCGCGCGCTGCGGGCGATGCTGCTGCTCTCGCCGCATGTGCCGCTGCTGTTCATGGGCGAGGAATACGGCGAAACGCGCCCGTTCCTGTTCTTCACCGATTTTCAGGGCGATCTGGCCGAAGCCGTGCGGCAGGGCCGGCGGCGCGAATTCGCGCAGTTCGGCTTTGATGCGCAGGCGATCCCCGACCCGAACGACCCCGAAACCTTCGTCGCGAGCAAGCTCGGCTGGTCGCGCCGCACCAATGCGGGGGCCGGGGCACTGGCATGGATGCGCAGCCTGCTCGCGGTGCGGGCGCGCGAGGTCACGCCGCATCTCGGGCGCGCCGGGGGCCATGCCGGACGGGTGCTGGCATCCGCGCCGGCGGTGGTGGCCGTGGAATGGGCGCTGGACGGGGCGGCGCTGGCGGTGCTGGCCAACCTGTCCGACCGACCCGCCCCGGCGCCGCCGGCCGGGGGCCGGGCGATCTGGGGCGAGGAGGGTGAGGGCCTTGGTCCCTGGCAGGTCCGCGCCCGGAAGGCCGCGCCATGAACCCGCTCGACCGAACGGGGCGCTGGCACGGCATCCCGCCCGCCTTCACCGACGCAAGCGGACAGCGCCGCCACGTTCCCGCCGCGACCCGCCGCGCGCTGCTGGCGGCGCTGGGGGCCGACCCCGACGGCCCGCCGCCCGCAGGACCGCCCCCCGATCGCGGCATGCGCGCGGGCGATGCACGCTGTTTCCTGCCGCCGTGGCTGTCGCAGGCACCGGCCTGGGGGCTGTTCTGCCAGCTTTACGAACTGCGCTCGGGGCGCAACTGGGGCATCGGAGATTTCCGCGATCTCGCGGATCTGGCGCGCATCGCCGCCGCGGCGGGGGCGGATTTTCTCGGCGTCAACCCGCTCCATGCGCTGTTTCTGGCCGCGCCGGAGCGGTGCAGCCCGTTCTCGCCCTCGAACCGGACCTTTCTGAACCCCCTTTATATCGCCGTTGACGAGGTGCCGGGCGCCGGCCCGCCGCCGCACCTGGTCCGGTTGCGCAGCGCCGAGATGGTGGATTATCCGGCCGTCACGCGGCTGAAGCTCGCGGCGTTACGCGACATTTTTGCCCGCCAGCCCTTTGCCGATGACGCCGCGCGGCAGGATCACGCGGCTTTCACCGCCCGCCGGGGGGCCGCGCTGCACCGCCATGCGCTGTTCGAGGGGCTCTCGCTCCATATGGCGGCGCAGGGGCATGGCGCGGGCTGGACCGGCTGGCCGGCGGATTACCATGCCCCCGACAGCGCGGCGGTACGGGATTTTGCCGCCCGACACGCGCCGGAGATCGCCTTTCATGCCTGGCTGCAATGGCTGGCCGACCGGCAACTGGCGGCGGCGCAAGCCACCGCGCGCGCGGCCGGGATGCGGATCGGGCTCTACCTTGACCTTGCGGTCGGCGAGGCGCCGGACGGATCCTCCGCCTGGGACGGGCAGGCGATGCTGCGCGGCTTTCACATCGGCGCGCCGCCCGACCTGTTTCAAAGCCATGGCCAGAACTGGGGCCTCGCCGCGCCCTCGCCCGCGGCGCTGGAGGCCGCGGATTTCGCACCGTTCCGCGCCATGATCCGCGCCCAGCTTGCCCATGCCGGCGCGTTGCGGATGGATCATGCGATGGCGCTCTGGCAGCTTTTCCTGGTCCCCGAGGGCGCGCCTGCGGCCAGGGGCGCTTACCTGCGTTTTCCCATGCGCGCCATGCTTTCGGTGCTGGCCGCGGAATCGCAGCGCGCCCGCGCCATGGTGATCGGCGAGGATCTGGGCTCGGTCCCGCGCGGGTTTCGCGGCGCGATGGCGCGGGCCGGGGTGCTGTCCTATCGCGTGCTGTATTTCGAGCAGACGGATGCCGGGTTCATCGCGCCCGAACGCTATCCGCAACTGGCGCTTGCCTGCCTTTCGACCCATGACCTGCCGACGCTGGCGGACTGGTGGCAGGGGGCCGACATCACGCAGCGGGCGGACTTCGGGCTGGTCGATGCCGAGACCACCGCGCGCCACCACGCCCGCCGCGCCGAGGAGCGCCGCCACCTGATGGCGGCGCTGCACCTGCCGGGGCCGGTCACGGGCGCCCTGCCCGATCATGTGCTGGAGGCCGCGCATGGCTTCATCGCCCGCAGCCGCGCGAGCCTTGTGGCGGTGCGGCTCGCGGATCTGGCCGGGCCGCAGGCGCCGACCAACGTGCCCGGCACCCTGGCCGAGACCTATCCGAACTGGCGCCTGCGCAGCCCGACCGCCATCGAGGATCTGCCCGGGCATCCGCGTTTCCGGGCGGTTATGGCGCTCATGTCACGCGAGCGCCCGCACCCGCGGCTCTGACTGGCGGAAGCGGGCATAAAGCGCCGCATATTCCGCCGCCGTGCGGCCGAGCGAAACATCGGTTTTCATGGCGTTGCGGATCATCTGCTGATGACAGGGCGGATTGGCCAGGATCGCCGTCAGCCGGTCGAGCGCGAAAAGGATGCCGGCGGCCGAAACCTCGCGCAGATGCAATCCGGTCGCCACGTTCTGCGCCAGCGCCATGGGGCTGGCGTCGATCACCGAATCCACAAGTCCCCCGGTCGGCGCGACGATCGGCAGCGCGCCGTAGCGCAGGGCGCACATCTGGGTCAGGCCGCAGGGCTCGAAGCGCGAGGGCACGAGCAGGGCATCGGTGCCGGCCTGGATGCGATGCGCCAGCGCCTCGTCATAGCCGACATGGACACCCGCCCGCCCCGGATGCGCCGATCCGACGGCGAGCGCGCGGGTCTCGTGCGCCTCGTCCCCTGCGCCGAGGATGATCAGGTTGAACCCGCGCCCGATGATCTCGCCGGCGGCGTCGAACACCAGATCGACCCCCTTCTGATCGGTCAGGCGGCTGACCATCGCCACCAGCGGGCGGCCGTCCTCCAGCGCAAAGGCGGTATAAAGCGAATTGCGGTTCACCTGCCGCTGGCCGAGGCGGCTGGCGGTATACTGGCGGATGATCAGCGGATCGGTCTCGGGGTTCCATTCCTCGGAATCGAGGCCGTTCAGGATCCCGACCAGATCGGCCCCCCGCGCCCGCAGGAGCCCGTCGAAACCGCCGCCGAGCGCGGGGCGGGTCAGTTCCTCGGCATAGGTGGGGCTGACGGTGGTGACCAGGTCGGAAAACGCGAGCCCGGCCTTGAGAAAGCTCACGTCACCGTAGAACTCCACCCCGTCGATGCCGAAGAACCCCTCCGGCAGGCCGAGTTCGGGAAAGATGGCGGCCGGAAAGCGCCCGGCGAAGGCCACGTTGTGAATGGTCTGGATAACCGGCGTCTCGCTGTCCTGCGCGCGCAGGCAGGCGGCGCAAAGCCCGGCCTGCCAGTCATGGGCGTGGACCACATCGGGCACCCATCCGGGCAGCGCGCCGCAGGCGATCGCCGCCGCCGCCTGCGCCAGCAGCGCGAAGCGTTTCCAGTTGTCGGGATGGTCCTGCCCGGCCGCATCCAGATAGGGCCCGCCCGGCCGGTCATAAAGCGCGGGCGCATCCAGCAGGAAGATGTCGATCCCCTGCATCCGGCAATGCCGCAGCCCCGCCCGCCCGAGCGGCAGATCGAGCGCGGCGAGTTCGGTGCAGCTTTCCAGCGACATCGTGACGCCGCGATAGGCCGGCAGCAGCACGCGCATGTCCACCCCCTGCCCGGCCAGCGCACCCGGCAGGGCCCCGGTCATGTCGGCAAGGCCGCCGGTCTTGATCAGGGGAAACATTTCGGAGCAGACCGACAGGACTTTCACATCATCTTCCTTTGCTTTTATCGGTCAGACACGAGAGCATGACGCGATTGTGCTTGTTGCCCGGTGGAACCTTTTCCCGCTTAACTTGTTCCCGCCCTGCCGGCTGAAATGTCATGATTGAAACGCCGGCCGCCAGATTTGCCGCCAGAGTTACGGAGTTCTATGCCGGGCCTGCCTTCCTCCTGTTATCGCCTGCAGTTGCGCAACGGCGTCGATTTCGATGTCGCCGCCGGCCTGCTGCCCTATCTGCGGCGCCTCGGCATCAGCCATCTGTACCTTTCGCCCGTCTTTGCGGCGGTTTCCGGCTCGACCCATGGTTATGACGTGATCGACCCGACCCGGATCGAGGAAGATCTGGGCGGCTGGCACGGCTTTACCCGGCTGGCCGGTGCGGCACGGAACGAGGGGCTCGGTATCGTTCTCGACATTGTGCCCAATCACATGGCCTTCAGCCCCGAAAACCCCTGGCTGCGCGACGTGCTGCGCCACGGGCGCGACAGCCGCTGGTGGTCGTATTTCGACCTTCACCCCGACCAGTCGCTGGCGCTGCCGATGCTCGAGGCGCCGTTCGGCGAACTGCTGGCCGAGGGGGCGTTTTCGGTGGCGTTCGACCCGGACGGTCCGGTTCTGGTGCATGGCCCGTTGCGCCTGCCGCTCGCACCCGGAAGCCTGCCGGCAACCCCGCCCGAAACGACCGATGCCGCAATCATCGCCCGGCTGCACGAGGCGCAGATCTGGCGGCTGTGCCATTGGCGCACCGAGGCGGCGGCGATCAGTCACCGGCGCTTTTTCAACATCACCGGGCTGATCGGACTGCGGGTCGAGGACGAGGCCGTGTTCCGGGGCACGCATTCCCTGATCTTCGACATGGTCGATCAGGGCCTGGTCGCGGGGCTGCGCATGGATCATGTCGACGGTCTGGCCGATCCCTGCGCCTATCTGCAGCGTCTGCACGAGCGCCTGCCCGGCACCCCGCTCTGGGTCGAAAAGATACTCGCCAGCGGCGAATCCCTGCCCGGCTGGCCGGTCTGCGGCACCACCGGCTATGTGCTGGCGCGCGATGTGGCGCAGGTGCTGACCGGGGCGAACGGCGTTGCCGGCATGGACGCGCTATACCGGCGCGCAACCGGGCGGCAGGCGGATTTCCTCACCGTCATGCGGCAGGCCAAGCGCGAGGTGCTGGAAACCTCGCTCGCCGCCGAGCTCTGGCAGTTGCAGGCGCTGCTTTCCCCGCTTGCGCAGGCGGATGCGGTGGCACGCGAATACGGGCCGGAAAGCTGGCGGCAGGCGCTGATCGCGCTGATCGCCCATTTCGACCGTTACCGCAGCTATCTGGACGACGCCCCGCCCCGCCCGGCGGATGTGGCGGCGCTGGAGGCGGCGGCGGAACTTGCCGCGCGCGGATGGCCCGACCGGCGGCCGGTCGATTTCCTGCTGGCCTGCCTTCTGTCCGGCACGGCGCAGGCCCGCCCCCTGCGGCTGCGGTTCCAGCAGGTGGCCGGTGCGGTGATGGCCAAGGGGCAGGAGGACACCGCCTTCTATCGCTACAACCGCCTGCTTTCCGCCAACGAGGTCGGTGCCGATCCGGGACAGCCCGCGATCGACCCGGCCGAGTTTCACCGCCGCATGGCCCGGCGCATGGAAGAGATGCCGCGCGGGCTCAGCCTGACGTCGAGCCACGACACCAAGCGCAGCGAGGATGCCCGCATGCGGATCGCCGCGCTCAGCCACCACCCCGAGGCGATGGAGGCCCTGATCGGACAGGCCGCCGGCATCGAGGGCGCCGCCTTGGTCGATCCGAACCTGCGCTGGTATCTGCTGCAATCGCTCTGGGCGCTGCATCCGGCGGGCGGGGATCTGGCCGCGCGGCTGCGCGATCATGCGGTCAAGGCCATGCGCGAGGCCGGGGAGGGGACCGGCTGGGAAAACCCGGCGCCGGAGTTCGAGGCCGCTGGCACGCGGTTCGCCGCGGCCCTGGCCGCCCGTTTCGCCACGCTTCCCGCCGCGACGGAACCGGCGGCGCGCATGGCGCGGCGGCTTTCGCTCCTGCAGCTTGCGCTCAAGCTCACCCTGCCCGGAATTCCCGACATCTATCAGGGCTGCGAAGTGGCCAGCCACGCCCTGACCGACCCCGACAACCGCCGGCCGGTGAATTTTCCCGCGCTGCAGCACGCGCTGGACAGCGGGGCGGGTCTTTCATGGCTCGACCGCAACAAGCTTTCGCTGCTGCGGGTGATGCTTCCCCTGCGGCGCCGTCATGGCGCGCTGTTCGATCAGGGGCGTTACGTGGCGCTCGACGCGCCGTCCGGCTGCCTTGTGTTCCGGCGCGAAGGCGCCCCCGGCAGGATCCGGCTTGCCGCCGCGATCACATGCGATCTGCCCGCAGAGCTGGCCGCCCCGCGCGCCGGCGAGGCCCGCATCTGGCCGGACGGCACGGCGCCCGTGGGTGAGGGCGCCGCCATGCTCGCCATTTTCGCCACCGATGGCATTCAGCCCTGATCTGCGCGGGAACCGCCCGCCCCCGTGCCCGGTGGCGCGGGAACAAATGCGGCGGCAAAACGCTTTGGAACCGGTAACATGGAAACGCAGACCGGCCCTGCAGGGAGCAGATGATGGCGCTCGAAACCTACCGCAGCAAACGCGATTTCACCGTCACCCCGGAGCCCGCCGGCGACGAGGGGCACGCCGGGGGCGACGCCTATGTGATCCAGAAACACGCCGCACGGCGGCTGCATTACGACCTGCGGCTGGAACTCGACGGGGCTTTGAAAAGCTGGGCGGTGACCAAGGGGCCAAGCCTCGTGCCCGGTGAAAAGCGCCTCGCGGTCGAGGTCGAGGATCATCCGCTCGAATATGGCGGCTTCGAGGGCACCATTCCAAAGGGCGAATACGGCGGTGGCGCGGTCATCGTCTGGGACCGCGGCACATGGGCGCCGATCGGCGATGCGGACAAGGGGTTCGCCAAGGGCCACCTGGAATTCACCCTGTCGGGCGACAAGCTGCGGGGCCGCTGGCATCTGGTGCGGATGCGCGGCAAGCCACGCGACAAGCGCGCGAACTGGCTGCTGATCAAGGGCGAGGACGCGGAGGCCCGGGACGAGGCCGCCCGCGATATTCTGGAGGAACGCCCGGAATCGGTGCTCTCCGGCCGGACCGTCGAGGACGTCGCCGAAGGCGCGGAGCCGAAGCCGCGCAAACGCGCCCGGCCGCCCGCGCCGGGGGACGGCAAGAAAGCCGCCCTGCCGGATTTCGTCGCGCCGGCACTCGCCACCCTGCGCGCCGCGCCCCCGGCGGGCAACGAATGGCTGCACGAGGTGAAATTCGACGGCTATCGCCTGCAGGCACGGCTGGACGGCGGGGCGCTGCAGTTGCTGACCCGCGGCGGGCTGGACTGGACCGGCCGCTTCGGCCCGCGGGTTGCCGGGGCGCTGCGCGCGCTGCCCGTGGAGACCGCGCTGCTGGATGGCGAAGTGGTGGTCGAGTCGGGGCACGGTGCCTCGGATTTCCCGGCCCTGCAGGCCGACCTGAGCGCAGAGCGCGATGACCGTTTCCTGTTCTACCTGTTCGACCTGCTTTATCTGAACGGGCGCGACCTGCGCAAAGAGCCGCTCCTGCGGCGCAAGGCGCTGCTCGAGGATCTGCTGCGGGATGCCGCCCCTGCCCTGCGCTACAGCGCGCATTTCGCCGAAAGCGGCACGCTGGTGCTGCGCCATGCCTGCCGGCTGTCGCTGGAAGGGATCGTGTCGAAACTGGCCGATGCGCCCTATCGCTCCGGGCGCGGGCGCGCCTGGGTCAAGTCGAAATGCTCGGCGCGGCAGGAATTCGTCATCGGCGGCTATGCGCCTTCGACCGTGTCGGACCATGCCATCGGCTCGCTGGTTCTGGGAGTCTACGAGGGTGACGAATTGCAGCATGTCGGCCGCGTCGGCACCGGGTTTTCGGCAGCAATGGCCGAGGATCTGTTCACCCGGCTGGAAACGCTGCGGCAGACATCCAGCCCCTTCATGGCGCCGCTCACCGCGACCGAGGCGCGTCATATCCGCTATGTCCGCCCCGAACTGGTGGCCGAAGTCGAATTCCGCGCCTGGACGGCGGACGGCCATCTGCGCCATGCGTCGTTCCGCGGCCTGCGCGAGGACAAGCCGGCAAGCGACATCGTCCGCGAAGCCTCCGCCGGGCGCGCCCCCGCCGAGCCCCGCCGCCGCGTCGCGCTTACCCATCCCGACCGGATCTACTGGCCCGAGGCGGGGATCACCAAGGAAGGGCTTGCGGATTATCACGCCGGGATCTGGACCCGTATCGCCCCCTGGATCACCGGCCGGCCCCTCGCGCTGCTGCGCTGCCCGACCGGCATCACGGGGCAGAAATTCTTTCAGAAACACGCCTGGAAGGGCATGAGCCGCGCCATCACCCGCATCCACGACTCCGCCGACCCGCAGGGCGAGCCGCTGATCACCGTCGAGGATCTGGACGGACTGATGGGCCTCGTGCAGGCGGCGGCGCTGGAAATCCACCCCTGGGGGGCGACGACAGCGGACTGGGACCATCCCGACATGATCACCATGGACCTCGACCCCGGTGAGGGCGTGGAATGGGGCGCCGTGATCCGCGCGGCGGTCGAGGTGCGCGAAAGGCTGGCGGAACAGGGGCTTGCGGGCTTCGTCAAGACCTCGGGCGGCAAGGGGCTGCATGTGGTGGCGCCGCTGCGCCCGCGCGCGGACTGGGCCGCCGTCAAGGCCTTTACCAAGGGGCTGGCCGATGCGATGGCGGCGGACAGCCCTGCGCGTTACGTGTCCACGATCAGCAAGGCAAAGCGGCGCGGCCGGATTCTGATCGACTATCTGCGCAACCAGCGCGGGCAGACGGCGGTCGCGGCCTTTTCGCCGCGCGCGCGGCCCGGGGCGGCGGTCTCGACCCCGCTCGGCTGGGAGGAACTCGACGAAGGCATCGGCCCGACCCGCTTTACCGTCGCCAATGTTCCCGCGCGGCTCGCGGCCCTGCGCGCCGATCCATGGGAGGGCTTCCGCGAGGCCGCCGCGCCGATCAAGGCCGCCCGAAAGGGGCGGCGCGGCTGACCGCTGGGGGCCGCCGCATCCTCAGTGGCGCTTGCGGCTCTCGGCGCCGATGCTGCGGCGCAGCGCCTCCATGATGTCGATGGTGTTGTCGCCGGCATCACTCGCGGGGGCGGATTTCCTGCGTGCGGGGCGGCGCTTGCGGGTCTTGGCCCTGATGATGTCCTGAAGCCGCTCCTGCACCGGGTCGCGCACCATGTCGGGGCTCCACTCTGCCATATGCGCGTCGATCAGCTCTTCGACCAGCTTGAGCGTCCGCCGTTCGGGCGCCGGGGGCTCGTCGGGGAAATAATCCGCCTCCGGCCGCACCTCGTCGCCGTAGCGCAAGGTCCAGACCACGATCCCGCGCCCGCGCGGCTTGAGCATCACCGCCCGTTCCCGCCGATACAGCACGAGCCGCGAAATCCCCACGGTGCCGCTCGCCGCCATGGCGTCGCGGATCACGGCAAAGGCCTCTTCGCCGATGGGGTCGTCGGGCAGCAGGTAATGCGGGCGGTCATACCAGATCCAGCCGATGGAATCGTCGGGCACGAACATGTCGATGTCGATGGTTCGCGTGCTGTCGAGCGCGACATTCGCGATTTCATCGTCCTCGAGCATGACATATTCGTCCTCGCCGTGCTGGTATCCCTTGACCTCGTCTTCCTCGGCCAGGGAATCGCCGGTCACCGCGTCCACATAGCGGCTGACGACCCGGTTGCCGGTGCGGGCGTTCAGGGTGTGAAAGCGCAGCTTGTCGCGATCGCTGGTCGCGGGCATCATCGCCACCGGGCAGGTCACCAGCGAGAGTTTCAGATAGCCCTTCCAGAACGGGCGGGGCGCCATCAGCGCGCATCCTCGTCGGTCTCTTCGCCCCCGTCGGTCTCGTCGCCCTCATCGCGTTCCCATTCGGGAAGGCCGTCGTCGCGGTCTTCGGGGCGGCGGTTGCCGTCGCGGTCCTGCAGTTCCTGGTTCTGCACATGCGCGCCGTCAAGCCCGCGCGAATCCGAGTGCCGCGATGTGTCGCGGTTCGACAGGATCTCGGTCTTCGGCTGGATGCCGGGGGCATCGGGCGTCATGCCGCCCTCGCCGCTTCCCTTGCCCTGATCCTGCTGGCCGGGGCCGAATTTCCTGCTGCTGGCATTGGCCATGGTGGTCCTCCATTGCAGTGCGTGGCGGTCGTGCTCCGGTTTGAAACCCGCGGCAGGGCACGATGTTCCATCGCCGGCGGCTCAGCCCTCCATATGCGACAGCAACTGGTAATGGATCGTCTGCATGCGGATCAGCCCGCCGGTGATCAGGAAGGAATCCGCGCCGCCGATCGCATCGCAGCGGCATGAATACCCGCGCCAGATCAAAAGCGCGAAGGGGCCGCGCACCTGCCTTGCCAGGAACTCGAACCGCGCCCCCGGCAACTGCCGGGCGAGCCGTCCGGCCGAGATCCGCATCGCATCATGGCCCCGCGCATTGGAATTCACGGTCAGCAGAACGACATCGCGCGCATAGTTGCGCCGCAGGTCGGTTTCCAGATCGCCCGCGGCCCGCAGGCGCAGGTGGTCATGGAATACGTCGCGGGTGCCGCGCGTCATGGTCTGCTCCCTGGCCTCTCCGGGCGTCCCCCTCCACCCCTGCAATCCGCCGATGCGCTGATTGTTCCCGCGCATGGGCCGCGCGGAACAGAAAGCCCGGGCGCGGAGTTGTCCCCCGGGAAAGGGGATGAGAGACCATGGCGCCACGGGCACTCTGGAAGGGGATGCTGCGCATTGCGGAGGTGACCTGCCCGGTCGCGCTGCACGCGGCGGCCTCGACCTCGGAGCGGATCGCCTTTCACACCCTGAACCGCGAGACCGGGCATCGCGTCCGGCGCGAATTCATCGACAGCGAGACCGGCGATCCGGTGGCGCGCGACGACCAGGTCAAGGGCTACCAGACCGCGGGCGAGGATCACGTGATCCTCGACCCAGAGGAAATCGCCGCCGCCGTTCCCGAAAGCGACAAGACCCTGAACGTGACGCAGTTCATCCCCTGCGGGGAGGTGGACGACGTCTATTTCGACCGGCCCTATTACCTTGCCCCGGCCAATCCCGGCGCGGAAGACAGCTTTCACCTGCTGCGCGAGGGGATGCGGCGGCGCAGGGCGGCCGCGCTGGCGCGGGCGGTCCTGTTCCGGCGGGTGCGGACGGTCCTGATCCGGGCGCACGGACTGGGGATGATCGCCTCGACCCTGAGTTTCGATTACGAGGTGCGCCCGGCCCGCGAGGCGTTCCGCGACATCCCCGACCTCAGGATCAAGGGCGAGATGCTCGACCTTGCCGAACATATCATCGACACCAAGCGGGGCGAATTCGACATCTCCGCCTTCGAGGACCGTTACGAGGCCGCGCTTGCCGAACTGGTCAAGGCCCGGCTGGAGGGGCGCGAACCCCCCGCCCGTCCGCTGCCGGAGCGCGAGAATGTGGTCGACCTGATGGCGGCATTGCGCGAAAGCGCCGGGGTGTCCGGCAAGCGTTCGCCGCGTCGCAAGACCGCGCGCGGGCGCCGCTAGGGGCCACCCCCGCCCGGCGTCACCTTGTCTTGCTTGCGCCCTCGTCCCGGCCCAGGCGGCGGCCGAGCTTGCGCGCGATCTCGCGGCGGCCCGCGCGCGAGCGGATCTGGGCCGCATGAAGGCGCTGCGGCTTCAGTTGCAATCGGCCGTCTTCCCTGTAGGGGCGCACCGCGAAATCCATCTCGGCGGCGACGATGCCGGTGGTGGCGGCGGTCACCGCCGCGACGGTGATCCTGATATGTTCGATCAGGTCGTTCTGCGACACCTCGGTGTCAAAGCGGCGCATCCGCGCCAGCAGGTCGCCGGTGCTGCCGATATCGACCCAGGCGCCGCTCGCCAGCGGGCCCTGCACGCTGGTTTCCGACGGCGAGGCCAGCTTGTCCGGCGCAACCTCGGTGCGGTCGGTGATCGACATTTCCCGCCAGCCGTCGCAGGTGCGCACGGCCAGCAGGATCTCAAGGATATAGATGCTTTCGAAGCCGAGATTGCTGACGAAGATCCGCGGGTCGATGTTGTCGTTGCCGGCGCCATAGATCAGGATGATGCTGCGCCGCTGCCGCCGGAATCCCGATACCAGGATCTGCAGATAGACCAGCCACACCAGCGCCGTGACGATCCCCGTCACCGCCTGCACCGCCGTGCTGTTGTCTGCCAGCCATTCCCACATCGGTCCGCTCAGCCCGCCGCCGCAGCGGGATTCCGGATCCCGGCCGTGCGGCGGGTTCTGCGGTTTTCCGGTCTGATTGCATCCACGGCATTCCCCGTCCTGACGATCCCCGGCGCCCGCCCCGGTCCCGGGCCCCTGCCCGGCCGGGCGGCCCGGAACGATGGTAACCCCCGGCGGCACTCAAGGTTCCGCAAGGCACATGGTCCGGCACCCGGCCACTCGCACCCACGGGAACATTTCCGGGTGCAACCCTGTTGCCGATGCAGCAAACGAGGGCTCCGCCCGCCCGATGCATCCAGCCGGGAAAGGGCCATCTCCGATACGGCCCGGGGCAAGGAGCGCGGAAAAGGAGAAGACATGGCGGATACGGTCGCCGATTTCATCCTCAAGCGCCTGCATGAATGGGGGGTGCGCCGCATCTATGGCTATCCCGGCGACGGCATCAACGGATTGGTCGCCGCGCTGGGGCGTGACCGCACGATCGACTTCATCCAGGCGCGCCACGAGGAAGAGGCCGCATTCATGGCCTGCGCCCATGCCAAATGGACCGGCGAGGTCGGGCTCTGCATCGCGACCTCGGGCCCGGGGGCGATTCACCTGCTGAACGGGCTTTACGATGCCCGGCTCGATCATCAGCCGGTGCTTGCCATCATCGGCCAGCAGGCGCGCGCCGCGCTCGGCGGCGATTACCAGCAGGAGGTGGACCTTGCGTCACTGTTCAAGGACGTGGCGCGCGATTACGTGCAGACCTGCATGGTCCCCGCCCAGGCCCGGCATCTGATCGACCGCGGCATGCGCATCGCCATGGCCCGGCGGATGCCGACGGCGCTGATCTTTCCCAATGACGTGCAGGACGAAAAGGCGGTCGAGACGCCGCCGCGCGAACATGGCACGATCCATTCCGGCGTCGGGTTCTCGGCCCCCTGCACCCTGCCGGGCGAGGCCGACCTGCTCCGCGCCGCCGAAGTCCTGAACGCCGGCAGGAAGGTCGCGATCCTCGCCGGGGCCGGGGCGCTCGGCGCCGCGGAGGAACTGGTGCAGACCGCCAATGTGCTGGGCGCCGGTGTCGCCAAGGCGCTGCTCGGCAAGGCGGTGCTGCCGGACGACCTGCCGTATGTCACCGGGCAGATCGGGCTTCTGGGGACCGAGCCGACCGACTGGATGATGCGCCATTGCGACACGCTGCTGATGATCGGCTCGCGCTTTCCCTATTCGGAGTTTCTCCCCAGGGAGGGAAAGGCCCGCGGCGTGCAGATCGACATCGACCCCTCCATGGAATCGATCCGCTTCCCGATGGAGGTGAACCTGGTCGGGGACGCCGCCGCGACGCTGCGCGCGCTAATGCCGCATCTCGAGCCGCGCGAGAACCGCCGCTGGCGCGAGGACATCGAAAGGCGGGTCGCGAAATGGTGGGCGGGGGCCGAAAAGCGCGCCCACAGCAAGGCCGACCCCATCAATCCCGAACGCCTGTTCTGGGAAGCCTCCCGGCAGATGCCGGACGGGGCCATCATCTCGGCCGATTCCGGCACCGCCGCCAACTGGTTCGCACGCGCGATCAGGGTGCGCGCAGGCATGAAGGCATCCCTGTCGGGAACCCTTGCCACCATGTGCCCGGCGGTGCCCTATTCCACCGCGGCCAAGTTCTGCCACCCCGACCGCGTGGCGGTCGGCTTCATCGGCGACGGGGCGATGCAGATGCTCGGCATCAACGGGCTCATCACCATCGCGAAGTTCTGGCGCGAATGGGAGGATCCCCGGCTGGTCATCGCGGTGCTGAACAACAACGACCTCAATCAGGTCACCTGGGAGCTGCGCGCGATGGGCAACAGCCCCCGCGTGCCGGAAACGCAGGAGGTGCCGCCCTTCGACTATGCCGCCTATGCCCGGGCGCTCGGCCTGCGGGGGATCCGCGTCACCGCCCCCGACCAGATCGCCCCGGCGTGGGAGGCCGCCTTTGCGGCGGACCGCCCGGTGGTCATCGACGCGCTGACCGATCCCGATGTGGTCACCCTGCCGCCCCATGTCACGCTGAGCCAGGCCCGCAGCTTTGCCTCGGCCATGGCCAAGGGCGACCCGGATGCGGGCGGCGTGCTCTGGCAGACCTTCAAGCGGATCACCTGAGGCACCGCAGCCCGGGGCTTTCCGCCTTTCCTCACCAGCGGCGCGGGCCCGGATCCTGGATGCCGCGATCGTCGCCAAAGCCCGGCGGAAGCTGCTGGCGGGCGCCGCGGTCGGTCATGGCAAGCGCGATCAGCAGCACGACCCAGAGCAGGCCGCAAAGGCCGGCAATCCGGGCCGCGCCCCCGGCCCGCCCGAACTCCATGAAAAGCAGGATCACGATCCCCGCCTTGACGGCCGCGATGCCAAGCGCAAGCAGCAGCTTCACCGCCTCGCCCCCCGGCCCGTAGGCGCCGATCACCGTTGCGGCCAGAAACGCCATGAGCGCGATCCACACCAGCGCCGCCCGCCGCCACGGCCGGCCGGTTTCCCGCGGCGCGCTCATGTCCCGCGCCCCATCAGGTAAAGCAGCGGGAAAAGCACGATCCAGATCAGGTCGATCAGATGCCAGTAAAGCCCGAGCACATGCAGAAGCCCGGTCCGCTGCCAGTCGAACCGCCCGGCCCGCACCCGCCAGAAGGTGATCGCGACCGCGCCGATACCGATGCAAAGGTGCACCGCATGGACGCCGGTCATCGCCCAGTAGAGGCTGAAGAACACCTGCGCGCCGGCTTCGCGGATCGGGAAGCCGGACGCGCCGGGATAAAGCGATTCACCGATGTCCTTGGCATATTCCACCCCCTTCACCCCCATGAAGGCGAGCCCGAGCAGCACCGTAAGCCCAAGCCCCAGCAGCACGTGGCGGCGCAGGCCGATCCGCCCGGCCCAGACCGCCGCCGCCATGGTCGCGCTCGAGGTCAGCAGAATGACGGTATTCGCGGTTCCAAGCCAGACCGCCGTCTGCGCCCCGGCGGCGGCGAATGCCTGTGGAAACGCATGACGATACAGCGCATAGGCCGCGAACAGCCCGCCGAAGAACACGAGCTCGGACGCCAGGAACACCCACAGCCCCAGTTCGGCGGCGCTGCGCTGGCGCGCAAGATCATGGAACGGTTCGTGGCGCGCCTCCATCATCGCGGCCACCCGGACTCGTCCTCACCCGGCGGGGGCCGGCGCCCGGGCGTGCTGTCGCGGTGCATCGGTTCGGCCGTGGCGGCGTGATAGCTGTAGGGGTCGGTATCCACCACCGGCGGAACGGTGAAATTCTCGCGCGGCGGCGGCGATGGCGTGGCCCATTCGAGCCCGGTCGCCCGCCAGGGATTGTGCCCCGCCCGCCGCCCGTAGCGCAGCGAAAGCCCCATATAGACCAGCGGGATCAGATAGGCCGCGGCAAGGATCACCGCCCCGGCCGAACTGAGGATGTTCCAGAGCTGATATTCCGGCGGGTAGGAATGATAGCGGCGCGGCATCCCGAGATAGCCGAGGATGAACTGCGGAAAGAAGGTGAAGTTGAAGCCGACGAACATCAGGATCGCCGCCAGCCGCGCCCATGTCTCGCTGTAATGGCGGCCGGTCACCTTGGGCCACCAGTAATGCAGCCCGCCGAAGAAGGCGGTCACCATGGCGCCGACCATGATGTAGTGGAAATGCGCGACCACGAAATAGGTGTCGTGCACATGCACGTCGATCGGGATCGAGGCCACGAACAGCCCGGTCAGCCCGCCGAGCGTGAACAGGCCCAGGAAGCCGAGCGCATAGAGCATCGACGCCTCGAAGGTGATGTAACCGCCATAGAGCGTCGCCGACCAGTTGAACACCTTGATCGCCGAGGGCACGGCGATGACGAAGGACAGGATCGAGAACACCAGGCTCGCCCAGGCCGACTGTCCCGAGACGAACATGTGGTGGCCCCAGACGAAAAAGCTGAAGATGGCGATGCCGAGGATCGCGAACACCATCGCCTCATAGCCGAACACGCGGCGGCGCGCGAAACAGGTGATGATCTCGGTCACCACCCCCATGCCGGGCAGGATCATGATATAGACCGCCGGGTGCGAATAGAACCAGAACACATGCTGGAAGATGATCGGGTCGCCGCCCTGCGCGGGGTCGAAGATCGCCAGCCCGAACACCCGGTCCGCCACCACCATCAGCAGCGCCACGGCGAGCGCCGGCGTTGCCAGCACGATGATGATGGAGGTCGCATAGATCGACCAGACGAACAGCGGCAGCCGCCGCCAGGTCATGCCGCGCGCCCGCAGCAGATGGACCGTCACGATCATGTTGATCCCGGTGGCGATGGTGCCGAAACCGGCGATGAACACCCCGGCCGCCGCCAGCGAGACGTAGCTGTTGGAATAGAGCGTCGAATAGGGCGTGTAGAAGGTCCAGCCGGTATCCACCCCGCCGATCAGCAGCGCCGCAAGCGCGACGATCCCGCCGCCGAGGGTCAGGTACCAGCTGAGCAGGTTGAGCCGCGGAAAGGCGACATCGCTGGCCCCGACCGCCATCGGCAGGATGAAGTTTCCGAATGTGCTCGGGATCACGGGCACCAGAAAGAACCAGACCATGATCACCCCGTGCAGGGTGAACAGCTTGTTGTAGCCGTCCGCGCTCACCAGATCGCCGGCCGGGGTCAGCAGTTCGATGCGCATCAGGGTCGCGGCGGCGCCGCCGATGAAGAAAAAGACGGTGAGGGTGACGGCGTAAAGAATGGCGACGCGCTTGTGATCGGTGGTGAACAGCCACGATGCCACCGTCGTTCCGGCGCCAAGGTAGCTTTCGCGCCGGTCGGGCACGGGCGGCGTGCCGGACAAGGGGGTGTAATCGGTCATGGGTTGTCCTCCGCGGGCGTTGCGGCCGCTCCCAGGTGGCGCAGATAGGCCACGAGCGCCGTCACCTCGCCGCTGTTCAGGATGTTGCTGAAATCCGGCATGATCGGGTCGTATCCGGCAACGATGTCGCGCTCCGGCAGCAGGATCGAATCGCGCAGATAGGCATCGTCGGCGACGACCACCCGGCCATCGGCCAGCGCCACCCGCCGCCCGGCGAGCCCGCGCAGATCCGGGGCGTGGACATTCGATCCCTCGGCGTGGCAGCCGGAGCAGCCAGCGCTGGTGAAAAGCGCGCGCCCCTCGGCGACCAGGGTTTCGCCTTCGGGGCGGTCGGCCAGCCAGCGCGCGAAATCACCCGGTTCCATCACCACGATCCGCCCGGTCATCTGCGCATGCGAGGTGCCGCAGAACTCGGCGCAGAACAGGTGATAGATGCCCGGTTCGGTGGCGGTGAACCAGGCGGTCGCGGTCCGCCCCGGCACCACGTCCTGCTTGAGCCGGAAGGCCGGGACAAAGAACGAATGGATCACGTCCTGACTGTTCAGGTAGAGCTTGACCGGCTGCCCGGCCGGCACGTGCAGGGCGTTGATCTCCCGCGCGCCGCCCGCATGGCTGGCCTTCCACATCCATTGCTTGGCCTCGACATGCACCTCCATCGCATCCTCCGGCGGGTCGAGCTGGCGCACCATGAGCGAACCCGCGACCCAGAAGAAAACCATCGCCGCGAAAAAGGTGAGCGCGATCCAGAGCGCCTCGATCTGATAGGCCAGCAGGCGCGGCACCCGCTTGCGGGACACCTTGGAGCCGCTGCGGAACCGGACCGAGAACACCACCACCAGCACCCCGACCAGCAGCACGATCCCGGAGGAAAACAGCACCAGCACGAGAAACAGCATGTCGAAGCTGCGCGCGCCCTCCGACGCCTGTGCAAGCCGGGGAAGCCAGGTCACGGGCCGCCCCCCTTCCGTTCGCGGCGCAGCAGCAGCGCGATGAAGCCGGCCAGAGCAAGCCCGAAGCCGAACATGAGCACCATGAGAATGCGCGAGATCGCCAGCGAATAGCGCCCGCTCGCCGCGTCGAATCCATAGCAGAGCAGCGCGAGCCGATCCCCGAGCGATCCGGTCCGGCCCGCGCCCGCCTCGACCAGCGCAAGGCGCAGGTCGCCCGGCTCCGCGCGAAAGGCCGGCAGCACCCGCGTCACGGCGCCCTCCCGGGTCAGGACATAGCGCGCCGCCGGATGCGCGAAGCGGTCGTTTTCCCCGTCGAACGCAAAGCCGTAGCCAAGCGCCTGCGTCATCCGGGCAAGCTCGCGCGCATCGGGCCGCAGAAGGCGGGTAGAAGCGGCGATCGGGGGCGGAAGCTGTGCGGCGGCCATGCGCTCCGCCGCCCCGGCCGGATCGCGCGGGTCGATACCGATCGCGACCAGTTCGAAATCGCGGCCGGGCGCGAGCCCCGAATCGAGCAGTTCCGCCGCCGTCTGCGCAAGGATCGCATCGCAAAGCTCGCCGCAGTCGAAATCGACGAAGACGACCACCATGGGCCGCGCCGCGCCAAGGTCGAGCGCCGCGCCCGCGGGCGGGGCCGCCGCCACCCGGTCGAGTTCGGCCTGGGTCAGCGCCGCCCCGGCGGGACGCGCCGCCAGCAGCACGATAAGGACAAGCAGCGCACGGGTCATGGCCGCTCTCCCACAGGTGCAAAGGCATCCTCGCCGCGCGCCGCGATCTGCGCCATCGCCCTGTCGATCGGCATCCGCCCCCCCGCCCCGGCCAGGTCGGCGCGCTGGCGGGCCAGAAAGGCCGCGTGACCGGCGACGGGGGCGGTCTCGAGCTCCGGTCCCGCAAAGACCTGCGGCGGGCTCCACCTCGTTGCGCCGGACGGCAGCATCAGCCAGGCCACGAGCACGCAAAGGGCGCAAAGCAGGGCAAGCCCGGCGATCACGGCCAGCACCCTGCGTTCGGGAATGGCGGCTGGTTCGCGCTCGGGGGCGTCGTTCATGGGCATGGGCACCTCCCTGTGGCGAGAATCCGCAGCCAGGCGGGGGCCAGCAGCGCCGGGACCGAGAGCGCGGCCAGCAGGCCCGCCCCCGCACCGCCGGGCGCGCAAAGCCAGACCAGGTAAAGCATCCCTCCCCCCAGCACCGGCAGGGCCGCGCGGCGCAGCCACACCGGATCCGCGCGGTTGCGCGACGGCAGCAGCAACAGGAACGGCAGCACCACCCCGCCGAACAGCGCGACCCCCGCCACCGCCGTGCCCGCGTCGTCGAGCCTTGGCAGATACCACGCCGCGTTCTGCGGCAGGTTGCCCGACCAGATCACCAGGACCTCCATCGCCACGAGGTAAAACACGCCGAGCACCGCGGCGAGCATCAGCCCGCCCCAGTCCGCGAGCGCCTGCGGATCCTCGCGCCGCAGCGCCAGCGCCGCCGCATTCAGCGCCAGCGCAAGCTGCAGCGCGGCGACAACCGCGCCGAATATGGTCGAGCCGAACTCCGGCGCGCGCGACAGGATCCAGTCGAGCCCGGCAAAGCTGACCGCCACGGCGTGAAAGATCAGCCCGATGGTCGCCGCCCCCCGCCCCATCCGCGCGGCAAACAGGCCGATGAGCGACCAGCCGCCAAGCATGACCGCCCCGCGGACCAGAAAGGCCGGCGCGTTCAGGTAAAGCGCCCCGCGCGCCGACTCCGCGCCCGGCCACCAGGGATAAAGCTGCGCCGCCGCCAGCAGCAGCGGCAGGCCGGCAAGGGCGGCAAGCGGCGTGAGCGCGGCCAGCCGGGCAAGCCCCGCCCGCCCGGCACCCAGCCAGCGCCCGCCGGTCACGGCATGGATCATCAGCCAGACCGAGGCGCCGATGCAGCAGCACAGGCAGAACAGCCACCCCGCGAGCCAGCCCGGAACCAGCGCGCGGGGGCCCAGCATCAGCGCAAGCACCGCAAGCAGCACCGCCGCGACCACGGGCGGCAGCCAGATCCGGGCGGCACCTGTGGTTGCCGTGGTCATGGCGCACCTGCGCTTTCCACCGGCACGGCGGCGCGGCCCGGATGGCCGGGGGTGGTTTCGCTCCCGGCAAGCTGCAGCGCCCGGATATAGGCGGTGATGGCCCAGCGGTCGCGCGGCGCGACGCGCGCGCCATAGGGGAACATCACCCCGTAGCCGTTCGCGATCACATCGACGAAATGCCGCGCCGGAGCGGCGCGCAGCCGGGCGGACAGATAATCGGGCGGGGCCGGAAAGCCGCGCTGCACCACCCGCCCGTCGCCGCGCCCGGTCAGCCCATGGCAGGGGGCGCAGAAGATCTCGTACCGCTCCCGGCCCCGTTCGAGCAGCGCCGCATCGACCGGCGGGGGCGTGTCGCGCTGGCGTTGCCGCGCCAGGTCGCCCCGCGCCATGGTGCCCTCGACGAAGGGCCGGGCCGAGGCATCATCTTCCCAGACCGCGGATTCCGAATAGGTGCGGTTGCTGGCCTGATCGACCATGTCCTGCCGGCAGGTCGCGACCAGAAGCAGCGGAAGGAGCACGAGCCGCATCATGATCCGACCTCGATGATGCGCAGCGCCCCGGTCATCCGTTCAAGCGCAAGCCGGTCCGGCGCATCCCCCGCCGGGAGGCTGAGCAGGAACCCGTCATCGCTCGCCGCCTCGGTCGCGACATGGGCAAAAAAGGGATGGTTGAGCCGCGGCAGCCCGCACCCCCGCAGAAAGGTCAGCAAACCGGCGAAGGCGGCGGCCAGCACTCCGGTCTCGAAGGTGGCGAACATGTAGGAGGGCCAGGAGGCAAGCGGCCGCCCGCCCGAATCGACCGGATAGCCGATGGTCGAATTCCACCATTGCAGGAACAGCATCGCACCCCCCGCCGCGAGCCCCGCCCAGAGCATCACCGGCCGGACCCGCGAACGCGGCAGGTCCAGCAGATCGTCAAGTTCGGTCACATGCCAGGGCGTATGGGCGTCGATGCCGGTGACACCGCTTTGCCGCAGCGTCCGCGCCGCCTCGATCAGCGCGTCGCAATCGTCGAACACGAGGATCAGTCGGGGGGCGCTCATGATGCGGCCTCCGCCCGGATCGCTTCCTTGATCTCGTGGATCGAGGCCGCCGGCACGATGCGTATGAACAGGAAGAACAGCAGCGAAAAGAACCCGAGCGAGCCGAACAGCACCGCCCAGTCCCAGAGGGTCGGCACATAGCTGGCCCGCTGCGAGGGCAGGAAACCGAGCGAAAGCGTCTGCGTGACGATCAGCACCCGTTCCAGCCACATGCCAAGGTTGATCAGCAGCGAAACGCCCACCACCACCGGCACCGAGCGGCGCAGCGCCCGCCGCCAGAACAGCATCGGCACCAGGCAGTTGCAGACCAGCATCGCGGCATATAGCGGCGCCCGCGGGCCGGTGAACTGCGCCCGGGTGAAATCCAGATCGGCCGGATCCTGCGAATACCAGGAATAGAACCATTCGGTCGCATAGCTGAGCGTCATGACCAGCGAACAGAACAGCAGGATCCGGGCCATCACCTCGAAATGCGCATCGGTGATCAGGAACGGGATCGACAGCGCCCGGCGGAAGATCGCCGCCAGCACCACCACCATGGCAAAGCCCGAATACATGGCGCCGACGACGAAATAGGGCGGAAAGATCGTCTCGGCCCAGCCGGGCATCAGCGCGGCCGAGAAATCCATGCCCACGACCGAATGCACCGACACCACCAGCGGCACGCCGAGCGCCGCGAGCGCGCCGTAGTAATCCCGCCAGATCCGCCAGTGCCGGGCCGAATTGCGCCAGCCCATGGCCAGCACGCCGTAGAACAGTTGCCGGCCCCGGGTGCGGGCGCGGTCGCGCAGGCTGGCGAAATCGGGCAGCGCGCCGGCATACCAGAACATCATGCTGAACAGCAGGTAGCTCGCGATGGCGAAGAAATCCCAGACCAGCGGGCTGCGCCACTGCGGCAGCAGGCCCATGGTGTCGGGATAGGGCACGAGCCAATAGAACAGCCAGGGCCGCCCCAGGTGAAGGATCGGCATGAGCCCCGCCATGGCGGCGGCGAACAGCGTCATGGCCTCGGCAAAGCGGCTGATCGAGGCCCGCCAGCGCTGCCGCGTCAGCAGAAGCAGCGCCGAGATCAGCGTGCCGGCATTGCCGATGCCGATCCACCAGACATAATTCGCGAGCGCGAACCCCCAGATGTTGGAGGTATCGACGCCCCAGACCCCGACCCCCCGATAGAACAGCCAGCCGACGGCAACGACGAACAGCAGCGTGAGCGCCGCCGACACCCCGAAGCCGAGCCACCAGCGCCAGCCCCATGCGGGCTGCAGCAGCGGGCGGGCGACGGCCGCGGTGATCGCGGCGGGTGCCATGTCGGGAAGGTAGGGGCCGCGGCTCATGTCGGCTCCTCCCCCGGGTCCGGCTGCGGGTCTGCCTGTAGGTCAGTCTCCGGGTCCGGCTGCGATTCGGGCGCCTCGTCGTGCGGGGGGATGACCCGGGCCAGATAGGTGGTGCGCGGTCGCGTGCCGAGATGCCCGAGCAGCGCGTAATGGCGCGGATCCTGCCGCTGCCGGCGCACGCGGGAACCGGGATCGAGCAGATCGCCGAAACTGATCGCCCCGGTCGGGCAGGCCGCCTGGCAGGCGGTCACCACCTCGCCGTCCCGGATCGCGCGCTGCTCCTTGCGGGCATTGATGCGGGCGGCCGAGATCCGCTGCACGCAATAGGTGCATTTTTCCATGACGCCGCGGGCGCGAACGCTGACGTCGGGGTTGCGCAGCGCCGCCAGAAGGTCGCTGCCCTGTTCCTCGACGGTCTGGCCGCCGGCGTAATCGAAAAAATTGAACCGGCGCACCTTGTAGGGGCAGTTCGCCTGGCAGAACCGGGTGCCGATGCAGCGGTTGTAGACCTGCAGGTTCAGCCCCTCGCTGTCGTGGACCGACGCGGCGACCGGGCAGACCGGCTCGCAGGGGGCCTTTTCGCAATGCATGCAGGGCACCGGCTGGAACAGCTGCGCGCCCTCCGGTGCCCCCTCCGGCGCCTCGTAACGGTCGATGCGCAGCCAGTGCATGCGCCGGCCCCGCGCCACCTCCGCCGCGCCGACCACGGGGATGTTGTTCTCGGCCTGGCAGGCGATCACGCAGGCGTTGCAGCCGATGCAGGCGTCGGTGTCGATCACCATGCCCCAGGCGCGGGCCGGATCCTCTGCTCCGGGGCGGTCGGGGTAAAGGCTGGCCGGGATGTCCCCGACGCTTTCGGCGCGGCCCTGCCGGGCGGGCACCACCTGCGCGAAATCGCGGCCCTGCTGGTCGAAATCGCTCTGCATGCGCAAAAGCGTGACCGGCGCATCCGCGCGGCGCAGTTCCGCGCGCGGGCCAAGGCCGGTGGCGCGAAAGCCGATCCCCGTGCCGATCGGACCGGCGGCCTCGCGCCCGTGGCCCCGGTGCAGGCCGACGCTGCCCGCGGCCTGCAGATCGCTGACCAGCGCCGGGCCGGTGACGCGGCGGCGCCCGGCAAGTTCCACCGCATCGCCGGTCTTTATGTCAAGCCGCGCGGCATCCGACGGCGCCAGCCGGATCGCATTGCCCCAGACCTGCTTGCTGAACGGGTCGGGGCATTCCTGCAGCCAGGCATTGCCGGCGAACGACCCGTCCCAGAGCGTCGGCGACGGCAGGAGCGCAACCTCCAGCCCGCTGTCCCCGTCCCCGCGCGCCGGCGGGCCGGTGGCCGCCGGCGGGGGCGCGGCCGGGGTAACGGGCGGGGTAACGGGTGACGCGATCTGCTCGGGCCCGGTGCCGCCGACCACCCCGTCATGCAGGGCCTGCGGCCAGCGCTCATCAAATTCCGCTTCCCAGCGGGCGCGCCAGGTGGCCTGAACCGCCCCGAGCGCATCGCCCGGTGGATCGCCCGCCACCATCCCGAGCACCTGATGCGCCGAGCGGCTGTCATGAAGCGGGGCGATCACCGGCTGCTGCAGGCCGATCGTCCCCTCGACCGCCCGCAGATCGGACCAGTCCTCGAGCGGATGATGCAGCGGCCCGTGCCAGCGGGCCGCCTCGGCCGTCTCGTCGATCTGCGTTCCGAAATGAAAGCTTTCCGGCAGGCTGCGCATGAGCTCGGCAAACCCGGGGCCGTATTCGTAGACCGGGTTGCAGCCGATCACGATCAGCCCGCGGATATCGCCCCGCTCCATGGCGGCCACCAGATCATCGACCGAACCGGGGTCGAGCCCGGGCCAGTCCCAGAACGGGCGCAGCCGGCGCAGCCGGCTGCCGAGCCGCTCGTTGAGCGCCGCGACCTGCGCCTGTGCTTGGGCGGGCAGGTCGGGCCCCGGCAGCACCAGCCCGCCCGCCTCGTGCAGCGACCGGGCAATCGCCTGCGTTTCCTGCGGCAGGTCCGCCTTTGGCACCGCATCGCCGGCCAGCGCGGCGGCCACCTGCGCAAGCACCGAGGGGCGGACCGCGAACCGCCGGTCGCTCGCCGCGCCGGTCAGCGTCGGCTGCGCCTCGAAACACGCGCTGCGCATCCCCGCCCGGCGCGCCATGGTCCATGCCCGCGCCAGCGCCAGTTGCGCCGGCCCCGGCCCGAGCGGATCGGCGCCGAGGCTGACCACCATGCCGCTGCCGGGAAAATCGGGCCAGAACTGCGCCCGGGCATCGGCCAGCGCCGGGCGCAGCGGCTGCGACATGAACCACTCCGCCCCCACAGCGCCAGGAACCGCGCGCAACTGCCGCGCCAGCGTCGGCGACCCGACCGGGCCGGTCAGCAGCGCAAGCCCGCCCTGCTGCCCCCTGCCGGCCCCGGCCAGCGCGGCCTCGAGCGCCGGCCAGCCGGCGGGGATGCCATCGCGGCGCGGCGCGCGCGAGCGATGCGGGTCGAAAAGGTCGAGCACCGCCGCCTCGGCAAAGACATCGCTCGCGCCGCCGCTGGCGGGGTGATCGGGGTTGCCGTGGATCTTGGTCGGGCGTCCCTCATGCGTTTCGACCAGCACGCCCCGCCCCGCCCCGCCAAGCGGCAGGGAGGTGGCAAAGAACACCGGGCGGCCGGGCACCAGCCCCTCGGGCATGGCGCGGTAGGGCAGGCTCGCGCCGCCCGCCGGGCGGGACCGGGCAATGAGCGCCGCCGCCCCCGCGGAAAACAGGCGCAGCGCGCCGCGGCGGGTGACCCCGCCGCTCATCGGTGACAGGCCGAACAGTCGGTGAGCCCCCGGGTGTCGATCCCGTATTCCTCGAGCAGCGCATGGCCCGACCCGGCCGATTCTCCGCCGGTGGGCGGCAGGGGGGCGAAAAGCGCGCTGCGCGGTGACAGGCGGGGTGCGGGGTCGCGGTGGCAGGACAGGCACCATTCCATCGTCAGCGGCGCCTCCTGCCGGGTCAGGCGCATCTCTCCGACCGGGCCGTGACAGGTGGTGCAGGCCACCCCGCCGGCAAGGTGCACCGAATGGTCGAAAAAGACGTAATCGGGCAGGTCATGGACCCGGGTCCAGCGCAGGCGCTCCCCGCTGGTCCAGCTCTGGCGCAGCGGGGCGAGCATGTCGGCCTCGGTGAAAAGCTGGCTGTGGCAGGTCATGCAGGTCTCGGTCGGGGGAATGCCGGCAACGGCCGATTCCTCGACGCCGCCGTGACAGTAGCGACAGTCGATCCCGACCTCGGAAACGTGGTGGCGATGGCTGAACATCACCGGCTGCGGCGGGGTCCGGTTGCGGCCGGTCATGTAATCCGACCTTGCCAGGACGAACAGCGCGGCGACCGATCCCGCAGGCACGACAAGAGCGAGCACAAGCAGCGCCCTGAACACCGTATCGGCACGGGGAAGAAAGATCTGAGCCATTGCACGTCGCTGTCCCCGAATGCGGATGCACCAGTGTCCCAACGTTCGGGGGTCGCGTTCGTTCCAGCCCGCATTGCGGGCGGCGCCGGGGCCGCCCGCCCGCGGTCAGCTGATCTTGTCCACCATCAGCGTCGCCAGCCCCAGGAACACCGCGAATCCCACCACGTCCTGAAAGGCGGTTTCAAAGGGCCCGGCGGTGGTTGCGGGATCAAAGCCCAGCCGGCGCGACACCATGGGAATGAGCGTGCCCATGAGGCCGGCGGTCAGCATCGAAAACACCATGGAAATCGCGATCACCGCCGCCAGCATCACGTGGTGCGACCAGACCATCGCGATGGTCCCGAGAAAGAGCCCGCAGACCAGCGCCATCAGCAACGCGGTGGCGGTTTCCTTCAGCAGCGCGCCGGGCAGGCTGCTCAGCCGGCCGGTGTCCAGCGCGCGCACGGTGATCGCAGCCGCCTGCAGGCCCACATTCCCCGACACGGCCGAGATGACGGGCATGAAAGAGGCCAGAAGGATCACCCGTTCGAGAACCTCGTTGAAATGCGCGATCACGAGCCCCGCGCCCAGTTCCAGGACGATGGTGCCAAGCAGCCAGGGCACGCGGGTGCGGGCGGCCTCGGCCGGGCTCATGCGGGCCATGGCCTCGGCGTCGCCGCCGACCGATTTGGCGTAAAGCCGCCGCAGGCGCGCCGCGACCACCCCGATCGCGTCGTCGGCGGGAATGATGCCAAGCAGCATCCCGTCCCGATCCGTGACCGGCAGCGCCAGGAGCTTGTCGCGCGACAGCAGCGCCGCCGCCTCGTCATCGGCGGCTTCGGGCGCAAGGGTGACCAGATCGGTTTCCATGACCTCGGACACAGGGCGCCCGGCGTCGCTCATCACCAGATCCCGCAGCGAGATCGCGCCGAGCAGACGCTCCCGCCGCACCTCCGGCGGCCCTTCGGACGGCCCCTCGGGCGCAACCACGTAAAGGTTGTTCGGCATGTCGTGAAACGGATCTGTCCGGCGCATGCGCTCGATCGCCTCGGCAACCGACATGGCCCCGTCCAGCCGCACGAAATTCGTGGTCATCAGGTGCCCCGCGGTGCCCGGCGCGTGCTTGCGGCGGCTGCGGGCATCCGCTGCCATGGTCGCCGGGACGTAATGGCGCGCCAGCATCTCTTCGGCCAGGTCGGGGGCGGCGCTGGCGATGACGCTGGCCGCATCGCGCGGCGGCATCACGTCGATCACGGCGCTGACATGTTCGGCATCCAGCCCGCTGACGGCCTCGGCTTCTTCCTCGGGGGCGAGATTGGTCAGCACCTCGGCGCAGATGTCGGGATCGAGCAACGCGCAGATCCGCTGGATCTGCTCGGCCGGCATGTTGCTGATCGCCTGGCTGATGCTGTCTGCATCCTCATCGGCCAGCGCGGCGGTGATCTCGGCGTCGTTGTCCCTGGCGGCGAGCAGCCGCTCGAGCCGTTTTCGGACCTCGCCGTCATCCCCGCCCGGGTCGCGGTCCGAATCCCGGTCCGAATTCCGGTCCGAAGCTCCGCCCGAATCCTTGCCCGATTCCTTGCCCGTCACGTTCTGCATCGCCTGCCTCCGGTTTCCGTTCGCGTAAGAACCGGGCCGGAACCGCAAAAGTTCCCCGACCCCGCACGCCCCGCACAAGGTTACGGAGGGTGCGGCCCGGGATCGGCCCCGCGAACCCGGAAATGATGCGGATATGGTCTTTGCCGGATTTCGGGTGCATCATGCCGGCAGGCGGAGGACACGAGAGAATCGTCATGCGGTTGCGGAGCGCGACAAAGTCCGGCCACCGGCGCCACGGGCGGCGGGGACATATGCCGCGCGGCCGGCCTGCGCAGCGGGGGCGCCACCCCGCCGTCCGGCCCGGCCCGGCGGGGACGTAACCGATGGCCGCACGGCGTTCCCCGCGCAGCCGTCCGCCCCGGCATTGGTGGCGGACAGGCCGGGGCGTCGCGGTCCTTTTCATCTTCAGCCTTCTGTTCAACTCCCTCGCGGTGACGGCCGGGGCCGCGGTCGCCCGTGGCGGCGGCACGGGCGCGGGGCTCGTGATCGAACTCTGCACCAACGGGCAGGTCGAACAGGTAGTGATCCGGGACGGTGTCCCCGCCCCGGCACCCGCGCATGACTGTGCCGACTGGCGCTGCATGCTCTGCGTATCGGTGCTGCCGTCCGTGGACACGGGAGAGGCGGCTGCGCGCGTCCCGGCCCCGCGGGCCACGCGCCTTGTCCTGCCGCCGGTCCCGGACCTGCCCGCATGGCGGGTGCAGGGCCGCTCTGCCAATCCGCGGGCGCCGCCGGCGTGATCTGAAACGCGCGCCCGCCCCCCGATCGGTTCGATCCGGGCAGGGCCGCGGGCGCATCCCGACAGCCACCAGATCACCGGCCGCCGATTGGCGGCGCGCGCCCTCCACCGGCCGAACCCGGCCGTCCGGCGCGATTTCAAAAGGCAGAATTGATGAAAACCACCATGACGATCGCGGCCGCTTCGGCGGCGCTCCTGCTCGGGGCCGGCGCGGCCCCGGCCCATATCACGCTCGACCCGCCGGAGGCGGCCGTGGGCACGACCCACAAGGCGGTGTTCCGCGTGCCGCACGGCTGCGCCGGCGCGGCCACCAGCCGACTGCGGATCCGCATTCCCGAAGGGGTCATCGGCGTCAAGCCGATGCCCAAGCCGGGATGGGAACTGGAAAAGCTGCACGGCACCTATGCGCAGCCCCATGACCTTTACGGCACCCCGGTCAGCGAGGGTGTGACGGAAGTCGCATGGAGCGGCGATCTGCCCGACGACGAATATGACGAATTCGCCCTGCTCGCCTATCTGAGCAGCGACCTGGAACCCGGCACCACGCTCTATTTCCCGGTGGTGCAGGAATGCCGGGACGGCAGCACCGCGCGCTGGATCGAGATCCCCACAGCGGGACATGACGCGCATGACCACGCAACCCCGGCCCCCGGGCTGGACCTTACGGCCGGCCGCTGAGGCCGGCGCGGCGCCCCGGGGCCCGGGGCGTTGCAATCCCGATGATCAACTCGAACACCAAAGGAACAGACCATGATGCCCATTCGGAGCACCTTCATCGCCGCACTCGCGGCCCTTGCCGTCACCCCGGCCCTTGCGCAGGACCATGACGCGATCACCGTCGAGGATGCCTATGCCCGGGTCTCGCCGGGCAAATCGGGCGCGATCTTCCTGACCCTTCACAATCACGGCGATCAGGACGACCGGCTTGTCGGCGCCTCGGTCGCCGGGGACATCGCGGAGCGGGCCGAGCTTCACACCCATGTCGAGGATGACGGTGGCGTCATGCGCATGATCGAGGTCACGGAGGGCTTTGCCCTGCCCGCGGGGGAATCGCTGCGGCTCGAACGCGGGGGCGCCCATGTCATGCTGATGGGGGTAAAGGATCTGCAGGACGGCGACAGCTTTCCGGTCGTGCTGAGTTTCGAACACGCCCCGGAGGCCGAGGCCGACGTGACCGTCGATAACGCCCGCGCCCCCGAGGGCGACGCGCATGATCACGACCACGACCATGACCATGACCATGACCATGACCATGACCATGACGACGATCATGATCACGAGGGTCATGGCGAAAGCCACTGATCCGGGCTGACGCCCGCGGTGCCCCCTGACGGGGCGCCGCAACCGCCCGAAAGGCGGGCGCCATCCGTTCGGCCCCTGCCCGGGTGGCGGTCTTTCCGACTGCAACAGATGATCGCGCCCATGTGATCCCCACATGACTGTTGTTCGGCTTCAAGGTATCAGAGAAAGCGCTTGAGGTGGCACCGGCACGAGGAACCGTTCGGAATGAACAGGCGCAGATGGATTTCGGGCATTCTGGTGCTGCTGGCCACCGCTGCCGTGCTGGCGTTCATCCTTTACCGGCCGGGCGAAACGCCCCCCGGCACCGCGCCGGCCGAGGATCAGGCCCCGGTCGAGGTCGGGGTGGTCACGCTCGAAAGCCGGGCGGTGCCGTTCACCAGCGAACTGCCGGGACGGGTGCTGGCCTCGGCCACCGCGGGGATCCGCCCGCAGGTCAACGGGATCGTGCGGGAACAACTGTTCCAGGAGGGGTCCGAGGTTGCCGCGGGCGATGTGCTCTACCGGCTCGAATCCGACACGTTTCAGGCCGCGCATGACCTGGCCGCCGCGACGCTGAAAGGGGCCGAGGCGGCGCTGGCCGGGGCGCAGGCGCGGTTCGACCGCACGCGGCGGCTCGCCGAGACCAACACCGTCAGCAGCCAGGCGCTCGACGATGCGCGGGTCGATCTGCTCCAGGCCGAGGCGAACGTGGCCTCGGCGACGGCGGCGCTCACCTCGGCGCAGATCGACCTCGACAACACCACCATCCGCGCACCGATTCCGGGGCGGATCGGAATTTCGGCGGTCAGCGTCGGTTCGCTCGTGACCGCGAACCAGAGCGAGGCGCTGGCGACGATCCGCCAGATCAACCCGGTCAATGTCGATCTGATGGACAGCAGCGCGAACCTTCTGCGGCTGCGGGCGCAGATCCGGGCCGGAACGCTTGGCCGCAACAGCGACGGGCGCCCCTCGGTGCGGCTGATCCTCGAGGACGGGTCGGAATACGACGAGACCGGATCCGTCTCGCTGGCCGAGATCACCGTCAGCGAGACCACCGGGAGCTTTGCGCTGCGGGCGCATTTCGCCAATCCGCGCCGGATCCTGCGCCCCGGCATGTTCGTGCGCGCAACGGTCCATGTCGGCAGCACGCCGAACGCCTTTCTCGTGCCGCAGCGCGCGGTGACGCGCAATGCCGCCGGCGAAGCGACGGCGTTCTTCGTGTCCGACGACGGCCGGGCCGAGACGCGCGTCCTTTCGGTCGGGCGGTCGGTCGGCAATGACTGGGTCGCGACGCGGGGGGTTGCCGACGGCGACCGGCTGATCGTGGACGGGCTGCAGAAAATATCGGACGGCACGCCGGTTGCGCCGGTCGAGGTCGAGATCGACAGCAACGGCGTGGTGCGGCAGGACATCGTGCTGCCGCTGGCCGGCAGCGAAGAAGGCGGTGGCGGCGCACCGGCGGGGCCCGCCGATGACTGACCGGACCCCCGCACCCCGAGCGGCCAATCCGCTTGCCAGTTTCTTCATCGCGCGCCCGATCTTTGCCATCGTCCTGGCGATCGCGACCATGCTCGGCGGGATACTGGCCATCACCATGCTGCCGGTGTCGCAGTATCCCGAGATCGCGCCGACCACGGTGCGGGTGACCGCCAGCTATCCCGGGGCCACCGCGCAGGCGGTGGAGAACTCGGTCACGCGCGAGATCGAATCGGCCATGACCGGGCTCGACGGCCTGCTTTACATGGAGGCGTCATCGAGCACCGGGCGGGCCACGGTGACGCTGACCTTCGACAACGCGGTCGATCCCGACCTCGTGCAGGTGGATGTCCAGAACAAGGTGTCGCCGATCCTGACCCGGCTGCCGGAATCGGTGCAGCGCGAGGGGGTGCGGGTGTCGCGCTCGGCCTCGGACATCATGATGATCGGCAACATCATCTCGACCGACGGGCGCTATTCCACCTTCGAGCTTTCGGACATCATGTCATCGACCATCGAGGACAATATCGAGCGGGTCGAGGGCGTCGGCGGGATTCAGGTGTTCGGCTCGGGCTTTGCGATGCGGATCTGGCTCGATCCCATGGCGCTGGCGCAGTTCCAGCTTACGCCCGCTGACGTGATCGCCGCGATCCGGGTCCAGAACGTGCAGGTGACGGCGGGGGCGATCGGCAACTCGCCCACCGGCCCGGGCCAGCAACTGCGGGCCAATATCACCGCCCAGAGCCAGTTGCAGACGCCCGAGGAATTCGGCGCCGTGATCCTCAAGTTCGACGAGAGCGGCTCGACCGTGCGGCTGCGCGACGTGGCCCGGGTCGAGATCGGGCTCGAATCCTATGGCCGCAGCTCGACCTTCAACGGCATGCCCGCCGCCGGCTTCGGCGTGCAGCTTGCCAGCGGGGCCAACGCGCTCCTGACCGCCGATGCGGTGCAGGCCGAATTCGCCCGGCTGGCGGATGCCCTGCCGCCGGGGGTCGAGATCGCCTATTCCTACGAAACCGCGCCTTTCGTGCGGCTGTCGATCCGCAACGTGATCATCACCCTTGTCGAGGCGATGGTGCTCGTCTTTCTGATCCTGCTGCTGTTCCTTCAGGATCTGCGGGCGACGCTGATCCCGATGGTCGCGGTTCCGGTGGTCCTGCTCGGCACCTTCGGGGTGCTGGCGATCTTCGGCTATTCGATCAACATGCTGACCATGTTCGCCATGGTGCTCGCCATCGGCCTTCTGGTGGATGACGCGATCATCGTGGTCGAGAACGTCGAGCGCATCATGACCGACGAGGGCCTGTCCGCGCGCGAGGCCGCCGAGGCCTCGATGGGAGAAATCACCGGGGCGCTGATCGGCATTGCGCTGGTGCTTTCCGCCGTGTTCGTGCCGATGGCCTTCTTTCCGGGGTCGGTCGGGGTGATCTACCGGCAGTTCTCGATCACCATCGCCACGGCCATGACGCTTTCGGCGCTGGTCGCGATCATCCTGACGCCGGCGCTCTGTGCGATCATGCTGAAACCGGCGCGGGGCGAAGCGACGGGCATGCGCTGGTTTTCCTGGTTCAACCGCGGATTCGACCGGATGGTCGGCGGCTATGTGCGGCTGGTCGGCATGTCCCTGCTGCGGCCGCTGCGCCTGCTTGTCCTTTTCGCGGCCTTCAGCGGCGGGGCCTATGTGCTTTACCTCCAGCTTGCCGAATCCTTCCTGCCGGTCGAGGACCAGGGCAGGCTGATGACCCAGATCACCCTGCCGCCCGGGGCGAATGCGGCCAGAACCCAGGCCGTGGCCGATATGGTCAGGGATTACTACCTGACCCAGGAAACCGAGGCGGTGGAGAGCGTCTTCATGAACCTCGGCTTCGGTTTCGGCGGCACCGGCGGCGAGAATGCGGCCATGGGGTTCGTGCGGCTCAGGGATTTCAGCGAACGCGGCGATCCGCGCCTGTCCGCCGCGGCGGTGGCCGAACGCGCGGGCGATCATTTCCGCCAGATCCGCGATGCCGAGATCTACGTGCTGATGCCGCCGACCATCCGCGGGCTTGGCCAGTCGGACGGGTTTTCCATGTATCTCGAGGATACCGGCAATCAGGGTTACGGCGCGCTGATGGAGGCCAGCAACCGGCTGGCCGACGTGGCCGCCGAAAGTCCCCGGATCGACAACCTGCGCGGCAATACGCGGACGCTGGAAAGCGAATTGCGGGTGGTCATCGACCAGGAAAAGGCCGGGGCCTTCGGCATCGACCTCCAGGCCGCCAATTCCCTGCTCGGGACCGCCTTCGCCGGCAGCTATGTGAACGATTTCATCCTGAACGGCGAGATCAAGCCGGTCCATGTGCAGGCCGATGCGCCCTACCGGATGCAGCCCGAGGACATCAACCGCTGGTTCGCGCGCAATTCGCTTGGCGAGATGGTGCCCTTCTCGGCCTTTGCCACCACCCGCTGGGAACAGGGCTCGCCCGCGCTCACGCGGTTCAACGGCTCCTCGGCCATCTCCATGCAGGGAACGGCGGTGTCGGGCGCAAGCTCGGGCGATGTCATGGACCAGATGGAGCGGTTCGTGGCCGAGCTTCCCGGTGCCTACGGCGCCTCGTGGTCGGGCCTGTCCTATCAGGAACGGCTTGCCGGTGCGCAGGCGGTGTTCCTCTACGCGGTTTCGCTCCTTGTGGTCTTTCTGTGCCTTGCCGCGCTTTACGAAAGCTGGTCGATCCCGTTTTCCGTGATCCTCGCGGTCCCGGTCGGGATCTTCGGCACGGTGCTGGCGTCATGGCTGCTCGGGCAGGACAACGACGTCTATTTCAAGGTGGGGATGCTGACCACCATGGGGCTTGCCGCGAAGAACGCGATCCTGATCGTCGAGTTCGCAAAAGCCCTGCACGAACGCGGCCAGGGGCTGATCGACTCCATCCTCGAGGCGGCGCGCTTGCGCCTGCGGCCGATCCTGATGACCTCGCTTGCATTCAGCCTCGGCGTGCTGCCGCTCGCCATCGCGACCGGCGCCGGATCCGGCGCGCAGAACGCGATCGGCATCAGCGTGCTGGGCGGGATGATCGCGACAACGGTGCTCGGCGTGTTCTTCGTGCCGATCTTCTTTTTCATCATCATCCGCCTGTCCACCCCCCGGCGCGCCCGGCCGCCCCGGAGCTGACCCCGGGCCCCGCAACAGCGCATTTCCTGCAGCGGCGGTGGACATATGCGCCGCGGTGGAAATATGAATGTCGGCAGGTTGGTCCGGTGCGGGTGGACAATGGATCGCGGGCGGCAGCGCCGTCTGCGGCGGAAACAGGGGACGAACATCATGATATTCCATGGAAAACGGATTGCCGGTGCCGCGGTCGGGGTGATCCTGTCGGCGGCGCTCGGCTGCTCGGCGGCACTGGCGCAGGGGCGGGATGCGCTTTCGCTGCAGGTGCTGCAGGCCGGGGAAACCGCAGGGCTCGTGCAGAACGATGCTTTCCTGCCGGCAGAGAACAGCACCGATGCGCACGAGCCGTTCAACGGCACCCTCACGCTCGAGGCCACGGAGATGTCCATGGAACCCGCGCTCGAGACGCGCGAGGTGATGGGGCGGGACGCGGCCGTCTTTCCGGGGGTGACGCTCGAATTCTTCAGCCACGAGGGCGAACTGGTGCCGGTGACGCAGGAGGTCATCACACCCCCCGAGGACACCGCAGCAAACAGCTTCTGGCAGATCCTCGTCCAGCCCGGCCGCATCTGGGCCGAGGAGGGCGATGACGGCTGGTCGCGGGCCTCGTTTCCCTTCCTGCTGATGAACCGGCTGGAACAGGATTCGCACAACGGCGTCGCAAGCTTCGCCTACAAGGGCGACGAGGTGACCGGCGTCACCTTCCAGATCGTCCAGCAGACCGCCCCCTATTACGTGCCCGAACATTTCCGCGCCTGGGGCACCCTGCCCGCAAGCCATGACGCCCGCGACGCGGGAACCTATGACGAGGCGCGCGAGGGCTACCGTGCCGAACTGGCCGCGCGGCTGCCCATCGAGGAGTGGGACGAACTCGCACAGAGCGGCGACGGCGAGGCGATCGAGGGTTTCGAGGGCGAGACCAGCGACGACTGGGTGGTGATGCACGCGCTGGTGAAGGACGGCACCATCTATTACCAGCCCTCGCAGACCGGACAGGGGCCCTATCCCTATCCGGCCGCGATGCGTTTCGGCGTCTGGTCGGTGACGAAATCCATCGGGCCCGGCATCGGCATGCTGCGCCTTGCCGAGAAATACGGCGACTGGGTCTATTCGCTCAAGCTGCTCGATTATCTGGACATCGACCCGCCCCATGACGGCTGGACCGGGGTGACCTTCGGCGATGCGGTCAACATGGCCACGGGTCTCGGCGGCAAGGAATTCCACGCCAATCCGAACGATTTCTTTGTCGATTACGACTTCACCGGCACCTATGACGACTGGTATGTCGCCCGTTCCGCCGCCGAAAAGGTCGCCATGCTGAACGAGGTCGGGAATTACCCCTGGGGGCCGGGACTGGTTGCCCGCTACCGGGACCGGGACATGTTCGCGCTCGGCGTGGCGATGAACAACTTCCTGAAATCCATGGAAGGCGAGGATGCCGACATCTGGGACATGATCGCGGAGGAGGTCTTCGCCCCGATCGGCATTTCCCATGCGCCGATGAACCGCACCTTCGAGGAGGACGGCTCGCCCGGGCAGCCGATCATGGCCTGGGGCTGGTTCCCCACGCTCGACGACATCGCCAAGGTCGCGACGCTGCTGCATGAGCGCGGCGCACATGACGGCGTGCAGATCCTGCACCGCGCCCGCACGCAAGCGCTGTTCTCGGTCGAGGGCACGCTCGATCAGGGCCCGGCGAACGCGCTGAAATACGGCAATCCGCGCTACAAGATGGGCACCCATTACATGCCGTTCCGCCCCGCCGAGGATGCCGCGACCATCTGGATGCCCTTCATGAACGGCTATGTCGGCAACCGGGTGGTGCTGGTGCCGAACGGCATGACCGCGATCCGCATCTCCAAGGCCTGGCCCGCGCCGGACGAAGCCGTGGCCGCGGTGGAAGATCCCTCCTCCATGGTCGAGGCCCTTTATCGGCTCGAACCGTTCGGCGAATGAGGCAGACGCCCTTGCCAGGACACACCGGTCGGCCGGATCAAATCCGCCGGCCGGTGCTGTCGTTGCAGGGTCAGGGATAGAATACCCCGCCAAGGGCCCGCCGCGGCTTCGTGCCGTTTGCGGGCAGGGGGAATTCGGCCTCGTCGTCCGGCACGGTTTCGAAGCGCCCTTGCCGCCAGTCCTCTTTGGCCACGTTCCCCGCGCCGCCGGTGCCGGTGTGGGCCGCACCGGCCGCGCGGGGACTCAAACGGGCAACGCCTGGGCCGGTGCATGGTTCCAGGGCGCCGAAATGTGCCTTCCCGCCCCACCCGGGAGCGCATATCCGCGCAGGACGGGAAGACCCGGGCTGTGCCGGTGGCAGCGGCCCGGCTTGCGGGCCCCTTCGGCACGTGTCGATCAAAGGACGATAAGCGGCCTTGGCCCGGGTTCAGCAGAACCCGCGGGCAGGAAATAGGTTCCCGGCCCGCGCGGTCCTTTATTCCGCCGCCTGTTCGGTGAACTCACCGCAGGCGAGCCGGTCTCCGGCATCGCCGGAGGGCTGGCTTTCGTAATCGTCCGTGCCGTCATGGATGACCAGCGCCGCCCCGTCCTCGTCCAGAAGGTCACGGCTCACGTCCAGATTGGGCAGGAACACGTCACCCTGCGCGATGCCGTCGGACCTCACCGTAAGGTTCGGCATGTCGCCGGGATGCGGGCCGCCCTCGACAAGAACGCCATGTTCACGGTCCCCGGCCACATGCCCGCCCGCCGATTCGAAATCATCGGCCGAGCAATCCCCGGTTTCATGCAGGTGGATCGCATAGTCGCCCTCGGGAAGGCCTTCGAGCGCGAGCGTCGCCAGCGCCACCCCGGAAGGCGTATCGCGCACGGTGACGGTGCCGAGCGGGTCTCCCTCGCGGTTCTCGACCTGCGCGGACACCTCGGCGGCGTGAAGAGCGGGCGCGGCCAGACTGACGAGAAGAGCGGTTGCAACAAGTGTCTTCATCTCATCCCCTATCGGTTGCAGAGCGTGGAAAATGTCTGTGCCTGCTCAACGACGCCCCGCGGGGAATGTTCCCGGTCAATTCCGCGCCCGCCGCCGCGGCCGGCCGGAAACCGCGCGACTGCGTGCCCCGGCACGGCCCCGCCCTCACCGCAGTCCGAGCAACCCGAGCGGCAGCAGCACCGCGGTCAGGACCGCGCTCAGCGCCATGGCCATGCCGGCATAGGCTCCGGTGCGCGCGCTTTCATCAAAGGCGGTCGCCGTGCCGATGCCGTGGGCGCTCACCCCCATGGCCAGGCCCCGGGCCCGCGGATCGCGCACCCGGCAGAGATCAAGCACCGGCCCCGCGATCACCGCCCCGAAAATCCCGGTCAGAATGACTATGATCGCCGTCAGCGTGGGTTCGCCGCCGATCTTTTCCGAAATGCCCATGGCGATCGGCGTCGTCACCGATTTCGGCCCGAGCGACAGGATGGTCGACAGCGATGCCCCCATCATCGCGGCGGCACCCATCGCCACGGTGCTGGCGGTGGCCGACCCGAGCAACACGCCCAGCAGGATCCGCCGCCAGTGCCGGCGCAGGTCGGCAAGCTGCTGATACAGCGGAACCGCAAGCGCCACCGTCGCCGGGCCGAGCAGGAAATGCACGAACTGCGCCCCCTCGAAATAGCGCCCGTAAGATGTATCCGTCAGCCAGAGCACGAGGATCAGCAGCGCGACGGCCAGCACCACCGGATTGAGCAGCGCCCGGCGGCCGAAGCGCAGGTGGATCCAGTCCGCGGCGATGAAGGCAAGCAGCGTGAGCGTCAGCCAGAGCAGCGGCGTCCCGGCAAGATAGACCCAGAGATCATGAACATTGCCGGGGGTCATGGCGCGTCCTGCGGTGCCGGGCGGCGCAGCAGCCATTGCAGCGCCAGGCCGGTGACGATGATGGCCAGCACCGTGCTTGCCACCACCGCAACCGCGATCGCCACCCCGTCGCTGCGCAGGTCGGCAAGATACTGGATGATGCCGACACCGGCGGGGACATACAGCAGGCTGAGCCGCGCCAGAAGGCCCCGCGCCACCGTGTCGAGCGATTGCGGAACGCGGCCGCGCCAGCAGAGCCAGGCAAACAGCAGGATCATTCCCATGACCGGCCCCGGAACCGGAAGGCTCAAGAGCCCCGACACGACCTCGCCCGTCAGTTGCAACACCAGCAGTATTCCGATGCCCTGCAACATCGCCTGTCCTCCGCGCATGATTCAGTCATTGGCCTCAATCGACCATCATTGCGCCGGACAATCCACAGGCGCCAAGCCGAATCCGCGCGAAAGTCCCCGTCCGTGCGGCGCGGAAAAGGGGTGGCGGCGGTCGGGCCCCCGCCCCTCTGCCCCGCCGGAGGGCGTTCAGGACGCGAGCGCGCGGGGAAAGAGGTTCGTTTCCTCCAGGTGGATATGGGCCACCACGTCATCGCCCAGCTTGCGCAGGCCCGCATAAAGCGCGCTCCAGGATCCGCAGGCGTCTTCGGGCAGGCGGAGCCCGTGGGTGACATGTTCGATGCGCGCCAGAATCCCGGTGGTGTCGGCATGTTCCTCGGTCATCACCCGGATCGGGCCGGCCATCTTCGCGCCCGCCCCGTGCAGGATCGCCGGAAACAGCACGCGTTCTTCCTTCACCATGTGCGATTCGAGGTCGTCGCGCAGGGCGACCAGCGCCTCGGCCAGGCCAAGCGGCGCCTCGGCGTGGCTGCCATGCACGCGCTCGACCCGCTCGGCCAGCGGAACAAGGGTATCGAGCTCCTCGCGGTGGGTCGCGTGATAGCGCGTCAGGATATGGTCGATCAGGCCGGGGAAGTCCTGCGGCGCATCAGCGTTGGCGCGGCTGCTGCTGTCGCGAAGCCGCGCGATCAGGGCCGAGGGATCGACCCCGGCCTTTTCGGCCGCCTGCTGCAGGCTCAGATCGCCCCCGCAACAGAAGCCGATGCCGGCATCGCGCAATATCGCCGCCGCGCCGGGCAGCGTTGCGGCAAGGTCGCGGATGGTGGTTTCGGGGGCAATGGGCGTGTCGGTCATGGGTTTTCTCCGGTCGGTCGGCGGCCCGCATCGGCGCCGGATGGTTGGCGGCAGAACGATGGCGCGGGAATCGGCAATCAGGCGGGCGGCGCGCCACCGGCTGGACGCGAACCAGACTAGGGCCGATTCGCACGATGCCCTTGACTTCGGTTAACCGGATGGCGGTTCCTGCGGCTCGGCGCACGCGGATCTGCGGCGATCTACGGCGCCGCCGGGGGCTGGCGGGGCTGGCGGTGCATGATCGCCGCTTCGACCGGGCGCCCGCCGTGAAAGCGAACGCACACCGGGGCCGGCCGGGGCCGGGGTTCTCCGCTGCAAACGGTGCAGGTTCCTGTCGGCGGATGAAACCGGAACCTCCGCGCATGACTGGCTCGCCGTGGCGATTCCCCGGCCAGAGCCTTCTTCTGGCCCGAAATATCCCCGCCGGAGGCGTAAAGTTCACGACACAATGGTGCTCATGAGGCGACCGGGGCAGGTCAGGACGCCACTCCATCAGCCGCTCTCGCATCGACCGGTGTCAGGCGTGGCCGGCCCCGGCCCGCGCCTCGCCGACGACCGGGGCGACCGGCACTTTTTCATGCAGCAGGATGTCATGGGCGCGGAACATCGGCTCGCGCAGGAAACGGCGCTGCATCGGCCGGTCGTTCAGCAGCGCCGAAAGCGCCAGCAGAACCATGCCCTGATGGTGGGCCATGTGGCTTTTCACCATGGCGAAAAACGCCTGGTCCCGCAGGCGGGCCGGGGTGAAATCCAGCGCCTCGTAAAACCCCGCCTCCGCCAGCGCGCCGAGTTTCTCCAGCCGGCGCAGATTGGCCAACGCCGCGCGCGGCCGCAGCATGAGCGCAAGCGCCGAGGCATAGGGCGCCACCACCCGGTCCCGCGCCAGCCCGCGCCGGAACCCGAGCCCCGGCACGCCAAAGCTGCGATACTGGTAGAATCCCTTTTCGTCGACCCGGTCATAGGCCGATTCCGACACGCCCCAGGGCAGGCCCAGCCGGCGCCCGTGGGCGATCTGGAACGCCACCGCGTTGCGGCAGCTTCGCGTCAGCAGGCTGCCCGTGACTTCGGGCATGAACAGTTGCGGCATCAGGTATTCGAACATCGTGCCGCCCCAGGACACGAGCGTCGGGCTGCCCTCGACCGCCACCAGCGGACGGCCGAGCGCCAGCCAGTGATCACGCGGCAGGCGCCCCTGCGCGATGGCGACAAAGCTTGCAAGCCGCGCTTCCGAGGCCAGCAGGTCATAGGAACTCGCATCGCGCTCGCCGCGGGTCACATCGAAGCCGATGCTCAAAAGGCGCTGTTCGGGCTGCCACAGGAAATCGAAATCCATCGCCGCAAGCGCCCGGCAGCGGCGGGCGAGGTCGCGCCCTGCCCTGCCTGCGGCATCGCCGCCGGCCCCGTCGCCCAGGTGGGTCTGCCACGCCTCGACCTGCGCGCGCAGGCGGCGCAGCCATCGGGCGGCCTCGGCCGGCAGCGGCGCACCGGGCCGCGTGCCGTGCGCAAACGCCCGGTCCAGGTTGTCGGACAGCCGCGCAAGCCGCTGCATCTGTTGCGCGGGCGGCGCATCGGCCGTCAGCGGCTGTTCCAGAGCGGCAGCGACAGCCGCCCATGGCGCGGCCTTCACCACTCTTGCACCCCCGTCGCGGACCAGCGCCTCGGACAGCACCTGCCAGCCATCATGCAGCCCGGACCACATGCGCGCGGCGACCACGGCGGGGGGCGGTGTTTCCTCAAGCCCGCGCGCCACCACCAGCAGGCAGGCCAGCAGATTGCCGCTGTCCACGGTCGAGACATAGGCCGGCGCGAGCGGCGCCAGATCCTGCGTGTCATACCAGTTCAGGAAATGCCCGCGAAAGCGGGGCAGTCGTTCGAGCGTATCGAGCGTTTCACCGATCCGCGCCTGCATCGCGGGCTCGGTCAGGTAACCGAAATCCCGCGCCGTCAGCACCGCCGCCAGATAAAGGCCGATATTGGTGGGCGAGGTCCGATGGCTGCGCAGCCATTCCGTGCCCCCGGCCCCTTCCGGCCCGTCGCCTTGCGGTCCGCCGCCCGCGCGCTTCTGCAGGTTGTCGCAGGGCAGGCCGTGATCGCGTGGCCCGACCGCGAGTTCGAAATAATGCCAGTGCCGCCGTGCAAGCCCGCCCAGCCAGCGCTGCCCGCCGCGGTCGGGCAGCACCCGCCGCTCCCGCCCCGGCCTGCGGCCGAGCCAGAGCGCAAGCGCCGGCGTCCCCGCCCAGACCAGCAGGAAAGGCGCCGCCACCGGCAGGGCCGCCCCGCCCTGCACCAGCAGCGCACACCCGACCGCCAGTGCCAGCGCCGGCCCCGGCCACAGCAGCCGCACGAATCCCCCGAGATCGGTTTCGGCGCGGCGGGCGGCGGCGCTCGCGGTCTGCCACTCCAGCAGGCGGCGGTGGCTGACCAGAAGCCGCCAGAGGCTGCGGATGATGGCATCGAGGCTGAACACCGCCTCGCAGGGCAACATCGCGAGCGGCAGCGCCGCCTGCGCCAGCCGGCGCCGGGTGGCCTCGGCCGTAAGGCGCCGGTGCAGGGCGCGGTCCATGCGCGGATCGCGCCGCATCCAGTCATGCAGACCAAGAAGGAGCGGCGGCGCGAACAGGATCATCAGCACGGTCATCGTCCAGTAATCCGGCCGCGCCCCGGCCAGCCAGCCATGCAGCAGCAGCACCAGAAGCGCCACCGGCACCAGGCTGCGGCGCAGGTTGTCGAGGATCTTCCAGCGCTGATGCGCATCAAGCGGGTTGCGCCGCCAGGTGCCCCCCGGCCCCGGGACGAAAGGCAGCAGCCAGGGGGCGATCTGCCAGTCACCGCGCGTCCAGCGATGGCGCCGGCGCAGGTCGGTGGCATAGCTTTCGGGATAGTCCTCGTGCAGGTCGATATCGCTGACAAGACCGGCACGGGCGAAATTGCCCTCGAGCAGGTCGTGGCTCAGGATCATGTTCTCGGGAAAGCGCTCGCCGGTGGCGCGGGCGAAGATGTCGATATCATAGATGCCCTTGCCGATGAAGGACGCCTCACCGTAAAGATCCTGATACACGTCCGACACCGCGCCCGAATAGGGGTCGAGCCCGACCTCGTTGGCGAACAGCCGCGCCAGCCGGGTTGCGCCCTTGTAGGCCCCGCTCATCGACACGCGCGGCTGCAGCACGCCGTAACCCGCCACCACCCGGCCCGCGTTTTCGTCCCAGACCGCGCGGTTCATCGGATGCGCAAGCGTCGCGACCAGCCGGCGCCCGGTCTCGGGCGGCAGGGCGGTATCGGCATCGAGCGTGATCACGAAGGCGCAGCCGCGCAGGACCGCCGCATCCCCCGCCAGCAGCCGGCAATCCGCGTCCTGCCGCCCGCGCAGAAAGCGGTTCAGCGCGATCAGCTTGCCGCGCTTGCGCTCCCAGCCCATCCAGCAGCCCTCGGCCGGGTTCCAGCGCCGCTCGCGATGAAACAGCGCGAAACGGGGCGGGCCATCGCCGGCATGGCGGGCATTCAGCGCCTCGATGGCATTGGTCGCGGCGGTCAGCAATGCGCCGTCCTGCGGCATCTCGCGCGCGGCGGCATCGCCGAAATCGCTCAGCAGGGCAAAGAACAGGTTGCCGTCGCGGTTCCCGAGACAGCGCAGCTCCAGCGCCTGCGCCAGGTCCGCGATGCCCCGGGGCGAGGTCAGCATGCAGGGCACCGCGACCAGCGTGCGGCAGGCATCGGGGATGCCCTGCGAAAGGTCGAGCCGCAGCAGCGCGCGCGGCGCCAGCAGGAACGTGACCGCCGCGTTGACCAGCGCAACCGCAAGGTGGCTTGCCCCGATGGCCAGCGCCAGCGTGACCAGCACCGCGGGCAGCGGATGCAGCCGCCAGATCACCGGCAGCGCGGCCGCGACCATCAGCAGCGTGATCAGCCCGATCGGGCCAAGATGGAACCCGAGCACATGCCGCCGCGCAAAGCGGGCCGCGCGCAGCCGCAGACCGGGACGCAGGCCAAGGGCGTCCTCCAGCGCGGGCCGCCCCTCCCCGATCAGCCAGTGGGCGACGAGCGCGGGACCGCCGGCGCCGGGCCATACGTCCCGTTCCGGGGCATCATGGATGGCCGCCGCGGCGGCATCGGCCTGCGCAAGCGCGACCTCGGCCGCCTGCCATTCGGGGATGCCGGCGCGCCGCGCCAGTGCCGCGACCTCGCTGCGCAGCCGGTTGCGCCCGGCCGGATCGGTGCGCGCATAGACCGCGCCCGGATCGCGGCGCAGGATCGCCTCGACCACGCTCAGATCCTCGACCGTCCGGCTCCAGTCGGTATGGGCAAAGAGGCGCAGGCTGGCAAAGGCGGCGCGCGCCCGGTCGAGCGCTTCCTGCTGCAGCGCCGAAAGCGATTCGCCGCCCGCCACGGCACCGCTTTCCACGGCACCGCCGGCTTTGGATCTGGCCGCCACCGCCCGGGCCACCGGCGCCAGCCGCACCAGCACCGCAAGCCGCAGCATGAGCGGCACCGCCCAGAGTTCGCGCAGCGCAAGGCGATTCTGCGGCCCCGCCTCCTGCGCGGCGCGAATCCATCCGCGCAGGCGCGCCATATCGACGGGCACCGCGAGATCGCCGACCAGATCGCGCATCAGCAGATAGATGCGCGGGCAGGATTCGCCGTCCCCGTCCCGGCTGAGCGGCAGACGCAGCGGCGCGCCCTCGTCCCCGAGCGCCTTGCGGCAGTCCCGGATCTGTGCCTCGATGATATAGAAGTTTTCCTCGAACCAGATCCGCGCAGGCTCCGGCCCCCGTGCGGCGGGATCGCCCGCGCCGCCCGCAGCCGCAACGGTGCCGAAACTCCGCTGCGCGCCGTGCAGCACCGCCGCCGCCCGCTCGAGCCGGCGCAGCAGCGCCTGCGCACCGCCCTCGCCGCCCGACAGCGGATAAAGCGCGCCCGGCCCTCCGTGCCCGGCCGGATGACCGGCAGGGGCCACGGCGCGGCCGTCCTTCCCGCCGCAGGGGCGCGCGGGTGCACGGGCAGGCGGTCGAAACATTTTTGTGACATCCGGCAATTCCGTCGCAGGAGCGGAACGCCTGCCGCCCCGGAATGGTTCAACCCACGCGGGCGCAATCCGCTTTGGTGACCACGATCCTGCCACGACAGGGCCATTATGCGCGGAAACCCTTGCCGGGGGTGATTCAACCGGCGACTCCACCGGCGGCGGCGCGCCGGATATCATCATCGACAGTATCGGCGGGCTTGCCGAGAATGCCCGCTTGCGCAATCTGGTTGCAGCCCTTGCGCCCGAAAAGGAGGATCCATGACACCGACCGCCGCCCTGCATGACTTCGCCCCGATTCACAGGCCGGGCAGTTCCCGGTGCGGCCGGCCGGCCCGGATCGCGCCCCGGCGGGGGGCAGGTGCATGAGCGCGCCGCTCACCCGACTGCCGGAGTGGCAGGCGCTCACCGCGCATCGCGACGCGCTGGCCGGGCGCACGCTTGCGGACCTCTTCGCCGCCGACCCGGCCCGCGCGGACCGGCTTGGCCTTGAGGGCGCGGGGCTGTTTGCCGATTTCTCCAAACAGCGGGTGACGGAGGAAACATTGCGCCTGCTGCTTGATCTTGCACGGGCGCGCGATGTCACCGGGCGGCGCGATGCGATGTTCGCGGGCGAGGCGATCAACGTCACCGAAAACCGCGCGGTGCTGCATGTGGCGCTGCGCGCGCCGAAGGGCGCCACCATCCTGCACGAGGGCGAAAACGTCGTTCCCGCCGTGCATGACGTGCTGGAGCGCATGGCCGATTTCGCCGATGCCCTGCGCGAGGGGCGCTGGCGCGGCCATTCCGGCGCGCGTATCCGCAACGTGGTCAGCATCGGCATCGGCGGTTCCGACCTCGGGCCGGTCATGGCATATGAGGCGCTGCGCGGCTTCAGCCGCCGCGACATGGTGTTCCGCTTCGTGTCGAACGTCGATGGCAGCGACCTTGCCGAGGCGCTGCATGACCTCGACCCGGCCGAGACCCTGTTCATCGTCTGCTCCAAGACCTTCACCACGCTTGAAACCCTGACCAACGCCCATGCGGCGCGGGAATGGTGCCTTGCCGCGCTCGGGGACGACACCGCGATCGCCCGCCATTTCGCCGCCGTCTCGACCAATGAATCCGAAGTGCGCAAGTTCGGCATCGAGCCGGCGCAGATGTTCGGCTTCTGGGACTGGGTCGGGGGGCGCTATTCGATGGATTCGGCGGTCGGGCTGTCCACCATGATCGCCGTGGGGCCGGAGAACTTCGCCGCCATGCTGGCCGGGTTCCACGCCATGGACGACCATTTCCGCACTGCCCCGCCCGAACGCAACCTGCCGCTCATCATGGGGCTGATCGGGGTGTGGAACAGTAATTTCCTAGGGGCGGAAACGGTCGCGGTGCTGCCCTATGCGCAGTATCTGAGCCGCTTTCCCGCCTATCTCCAGCAGCTGACGATGGAGAGCAACGGCAAGGGCGTGACGCTTTCCGGTGCGCCCGTCGATCATGACACCGGCGCGATTTTCTGGGGCGAGCCGGGCACCAACGGCCAGCATTCCTTTTACCAGCTTCTGCACCAGGGAACGCGGCTCGTGCCCTGCGATTTCATCGGCTTCTGCGAACCTCTGAGCGCGCGGGCCGACCAGCATGACCTCTTGATGGCCAACATGTTCGCCCAGGGCGAGGCGCTGGCCTTCGGGCGCAGCGCGGATGATCTGCGCGCCGGGGGCACCCCTGAATGGCTGATCCCCCATCGCCTCTGCCCCGGCAACCGTCCCTCGACCACGATCCTTGCGCAAAGGCTCGACCCGGGAACGCTCGGCGCGCTGGTCGCGCTTTACGAACATTGCGTGTTCACGCAGGGCGCGATCTGGGGCATCGATTCCTTTGATCAATGGGGGGTCGAACTGGGCAAGCAGCTCGCGACCCGCATCATCGACGAAATCCGCTTGGGCGAAGCGGGCGGCCACGACCCCTCGACCGACGCCCTGATCCGCCGTTATCTTGCAGGAAAGGCCCGCACATGAGCCAGACCATCAGCCCGCTGGCCGGGAAACCCGCGCCGAAATCCATCCTGACCGACATCAAGGCGCTGATTGCGGCCTATCACGACCGCAAGCCCGATCCCCTGGCGCCGCAAGAGCGGGTCAGCTTCGGCACCTCGGGCCATCGCGGAACCTCGGTGAACGGCAGCTTCAATGAACATCATGTGCTCGCGATCACCCAGGCGATCTGCGATTTCCGCCGCAAGGAAGGCATCACCGGGCCGCTGTTCCTTGGCATCGACACCCATGCGCTTTCCGCCCCGGCGGCGGGGACCGCGGAACAGGTGCTGGCCGCGAACGGGGTCGAGCTGCGCATCGCCGCGCCGGGCGAATACACGCCGACGCCGGTGATTTCCCACGCCATCCTGACCCATAACCGGGGCCGCCGGGACGGGCTTGCGGACGGGATCGTCATGACGCCCTCGCACAATCCGCCGGGTGACGGGGGTTACAAATACAACCCGACCCATGGCGGGCCGGCGGATTCGGCGGTGACCGGCTGGATCGGGGCGCGCGCCAATGCCTATCTGGAACGCCGCCTTGATGGCGTGCGCCGCATGACGGCCACCGCCGCCGCAGGCGCAGCCACCACGCGCCGGCACGATTTCATGACCCCCTATGTCGCCGACCTTGGCGATGTGGTCGATTTCGACGCGATCCGGGGCAGCGGCATCCGCATGGCGGTCGATCCTCTGGGCGGTGCCGGGGTGCATTACTGGCCCCGGATCGCCGAACGCTACCGCCTGGACCTGACCCTGCTGAGCGACGCGGTGGATCCGCAATTCGCCTTCATGGCCGTGGACTGGGACGGACAGATCCGCATGGATCCCTCATCGCCCCACGCCATGGCGCCGCTGGTCGCGCAGAAGGATCGCTTCGACGTGAGCTTCGCCTGCGACACCGATCACGACCGCCACGGGGTGATCGCCGCAAGCTGCGGGCTGATGCCGTCGAACCATTACCTTTCGGTGCTGGCCGATTACCTGCTGGCGCATCGCCCCGGCTGGCCGCGTGGCGCGATGCTCGGCAAGACGGTGGTGACGACGGCGATGCTCGACCGGATCGCGGCCAAAGCCGGGCGCGCGGTCTATGAGGTGCCGGTCGGTTTCAAGTGGTTCGCGCAGGGGCTGCATGACGGCCGGCTGGTGTTCGGCTGCGAGGAAAGCGCCGGCGCCTCGGCCCTGCGGCGCGATGGCACGGTCTGGACCACCGACAAGGACGGCATCGTTCCGGCGCTCCTTTCGGGCGAGGTGATGGCGCGCAGCGGCCGCGACCCCGGCGAACTTTACGCCGCGCTCGAAACCGGCTTCGGGGCGATCCATGCCGACCGGGTCGAGGCCGCCGCGAATCCTGACCAGAAACGGGCGCTTGCGGCGCTCGCCCCCGAGGCCCTGTCCATCAGCGACCTGGCCGGAGAGCCGGTCGGCCGCGTCATCTCCCGCGCCCCCGGCAATGCAGAGCCGATCGGCGGCATCAAGGCGTCCTCGGCCGGCGGCTGGTTCGCGGCGCGCCCCTCGGGGACCGAGGATATCTATAAAATCTATGCCGAAAGCTTCCGCAGCCGGGATCACCTTGCGCGGCTGCTGGCCGAGGCACAGGACATCGTGGACCATGCGCTGGCGGGTGCGGCCCGGAGTGCGGACAAGGCCGGGGCCTGAACGCACCGGCTCAGGCCGTTTTCACCGGGTGGCCGCCGAACTGGTGGCGCATCGCCGCCAGCAGCCGGTCCGCGAAGGCCTCGCCGTCGCGCGACTGCAGCCGCGCAATCAGCGCCTGGGTGATGACCGGGGCCGGCACATCGAGGTCGATCGCCTCGGCAACCGTCCAGCGCCCCTCGCCCGAGTCATCGACCCAGGGCTGAAGCCCGGCCATCGACGGATCATCGGCCAGCGCCCGCGCCGTCAGATCCAGCAGCCACGAGCGCACCACGCTGCCCGTGCGCCAGCTCTCGGCCACCTGCGGCAGGTCGAGCGCGAAATCCTTCTTGTGATGCAGGATCGCGAAGCCTTCGGCATAGGCCTGCATCAGGCCGTATTCGATGCCGTTGTGCACCATCTTGGTGAAATGCCCCGCGCCTACCGGGCCGACATGGCCCCAGCCCTGATCGGGGGCGGGGGCGAGCGCCTCGAAGATCGGGCGCAGGCGCTCCACGGTTTCGGCCTCGCCCCCGACCATCATCGAATAGCCCTCGGCCAGCCCCCAGACGCCGCCGCTGGTGCCGCAATCGACGAAATGCAGCCCCGCGTCTTCCAGCCGCCGGGCACGGCGCGTCGTGTCGCGATAGTTGGAATTGCCCCCGTCAATGATCGTATCGCCCGGCCCGAGCAGCGGCAGCAGCGCATCGAGCGTCTCATCGACCGCCGCCCCCGCCGGCACCATCAGCCAGAGCACGCGCGGCGCTGCCAGGGCCTGCACGAGCGCGGGGAGGTCGGCCACGCTGCGCAGCCCCTCGTCCTCGATGCGCCGGCGGGCCTGCGGATCCGGATCCTGCCCGATCACGGAATGCCCCTGCCGCGCGAGCCGCTGCGCCATGTTCGCACCCATCCGCCCGAGGCCGACCATACCGAGTTCCATCATGCAACCTTTCCGTGATTTGGGGCGTTTCCGCCTATATCGCGCACGATACGCCGATCCGACGCCCTGCGCATTCACATTGCCCGGAGCGTTGCCATGCTGCGAGACGATCCCCGAAACACCGCGCCCCGCCGGGCTCATCTGCTTGGCGGCAAGGGCTGGACCGTGATGCTGACCCGCGACGGCTGCGGCTTCAGCCGCTGGCACGGGCGCGCGATCAGCCGCTGGCGCGAAGACGGCCCGGTGGACGAGAACGGCAGCTTCCTGCTGCTGCGCGATATCGACACCGGCACCTGTTGGTCGGCGGGCGCGCAGCCGCTCATGACCGGGCAGAGCACCGGTTGCAGCGTGGCCTTCCTGCCCGGCCTTGCCCGGTTTTCACGCAACGAATCCGGCATCCGAAGCGGGATGGACATCGCCCCCCTGCCCGAGGGAGACGGTGAATTGCGCCGCATCACCCTTGCCAATACCGGCCCCGCCCCGCGCCGGATCGAGGCGGTGTCATATATTCCGCTGGTGCTCGGCGGGGCGGTGGGCGATGCGGCGCATCCGGCCTTTTCCAAGATGTTCGTGATGACCGAAGCCGCCGCGGACGGCACGCTGCTGGCCTGGCGGCGCCCGCGCGATGCGGGAGAGCCTGCGATCATCGCCGCGCATCTGGTCACCGACGACGGCGCGGCACCGGCAGACCCCGGGTTCGAGACCGACCGGATGCGCTTTATCGGTCGCGGCAACAGCCTGCGCGCACCCGCCGCGCTGCGCGGCGCGGGACCGGCGGGCCATGCGGGCACCGTGCTCGACCCGATCCTTTCGCGCCGCGCCACGGTGACGCTTGCGCCCGGTGAATCGCGGACGCTGGATTTCTGGACGCTGGCGGCGGCATCGCGGGAGGACCTGTCAGCGCGCATCATGTCCTGCCGGACACCGGGGCGCGCCGAGGCGGTGCTGGTTGCAGCCCGTCAGCAATCCGAAGCGGAAGATGAACCCGCGTTCCAGACGCTTGCGGCGCCGCTCCTTGTGGATAATCCGCTTTGGCGGGCCGATGCGGAAACGCTCGAACGTGCCGGGGGCGGCGCGCGGCATTGCCTCTGGCCGCATGGCATCTCGGGCGACCGCCCCGTCGTGCTTGTGCGGTTCCACCCCGGAGACGATACGGACGGCGACACGAGCGGCGACACGGGCCTGATGGCACAGCTTTGCCGGGCGCAGAACTGGTGGGCATGCCACCAGATCCCGGTCGATCTGGTCGCGGTCGCGGCGGATGACGACAGGCGCGCGGCCCTTGCGGAACGCGCCGGAAAGGCGGCCGAAGGCACCGGGATTTTCGTGCTGGGCGGCCTTTCCGATGCGGAGTGGACCGGGCTTGCGGCGGCGGCGCGGGTGGTGCTTGACGGCGCGCAGGGCGATCTGGCGGCGCAATGCGCCCGCCGCGCCGTGCCCCCCTCCCCGGCCATACCGAAGGCACCTGAACCCGCGTCCCCCCTGCCCGCTCCCGCGGGGTCGCCCCTCTCTGGCGCGGACGAGCCCGACCTTGCATATTTCAATGGCGTCGGTGGCTTTCGCACAGACGGGCGGGAATATGAGATCCGCCTTGAACAGGACCGCCTGACGCCGCAGCCATGGGTCAATATCGTCGCTCACGAGGGGTTCGGCTTCATGGTCTCGGCCGAGGGCGGCGGCTATGCCTGGGCCGGAAACAGCCAGACCAATACGCTGACGCGCTGGTCGAACGATCCGGTGCGCGATCCGCCCGGCGACATGATCTTCCTGCGCGACACGGACGACACCCCCGGCGCCGGGCTCTGGACCCCGACGCCGGCGCCGCTGCATGGGCCCCGTGACTACACCGTGCGGCACGGGTTCGGCTACAGCCGCTTCCTGCATGTTCGGGACGGGCTGGAAAGCGATCTGGTGCAGTTCGTGCCGCTCGATGCCAGCGCGAAGGTTTCGCATCTGCGCCTGCGCAACGGCGGCGACCGGGTGCGGCGGCTACAGGTCACCGGGCTTGTCAACTGGCATCTCGGGCCGAACGGCGCGGTGACGGTGCCTCATGTCACCACCGCGCATGAGCCTGACACCGGCATCCTGACCGCGCAGAACCGCTGGCGCGATGCCTATGCCGGGCGCGTGGCCTTCGCCGACCTTGGCGGGCGGCAGCGGGGCTGGACCTGCGACCGTGCCGAGGTGCTGGGCCCCGCGCTCGACCCCGCGCGCCCCGCCGCGCTCATGCAGGGCGCACCGCTTTGCGGACGTTCCGGCACCGGCCCCTGCCCCTGCGCGGCGCTGCAGACGGAAATCACCCTCGCCCCCGGAGAAGAGACCACCGTCACCCTTGCCTTCGGCGAGGCCGAAAACCTCGAGGCGGCGCGCGGCCTTGCCCTGCGCCTGCGCCGCGCGGATCCCGGGGAACTGCTTGCCGCCGTGCAGGCGCACTGGCGCCGGCAGGCGGGCGCGGTGCAGGTCGAAACCCCCGATGGCGCGCTGGACCTCATGGTGAACGGCTGGCTGCCCTATCAGGTGATCGCCTGCCGCCTGCTGGCGCGCACGGCGTTTTATCAGGCAAGCGGAGCATGGGGATTCCGCGACCAGTTGCAGGACGCAAGCGCATTGGCGGTGATCGCCCCTGCCCTTGCGCGTGCCCATCTGCTGCGTGCGGCCGGGCGGCAGTTTCCCGAAGGCGACGTGCAGCACTGGTGGCTGCCGCCCGACGGGGCCGGCCTGCGCACGCGCATGGTGGATGACCGATTGTGGCTGCCTTATGTGCTGGCGCATCACGTTTGCGTGACCGGTGACAGGGCGCTGCTGGACGAATCCGTGCCGTTTCTCGACGCGCCTCCGCTCGCGGCCGACCGGATCGACGATTTCCGCGTCCCCGGCCGGGGCGAGATGGCCAGCGTTTATGAACACGCGGCCCGCGCGATCGACGCGAGCCTTGCCACCGGGCGACATGGCCTGCCGCTGTTCGGCACCGGCGACTGGAACGACGGCATGAACCGGGTCGGCTGGAAGGGCGCGGGCGAAAGCGTCTGGATGGGCTGGTTCCTCTTGCGGGTGATCGCCGATTTCGCACCCCTGGCCGAGGCACGGGGCGACACGGCGCGTGCCGCGACCTGGCGCGCCCATGCGGACCGGGTGGCGCGGGCGCTCGAAGAACACGCATGGGAGGTCAACCGCTGGCTGCGCGGCTGGTATGACGACGGCACGCCGCTTGGCACGAAAGACGCCGATGAGTGCCGCATCGACGGGATCGCGCAATCCTGGGCGGTGATCTCTGGCGCTGCGGATCCGCAGCGCGCGCGGACAGCGATGGAGACGCTGGACCGCAAGCTGATCGACCGCGACGCGGGGCTCGTCGCCCTGCTCGCCCCGCCCTTCGACATGGACGGCCGCGACCCCGGCTATATCAAGAGCTATCCGCCCGGCCTGCGCGAGAACGGCGGGCAATATACCCATGGCAGCACCTGGGCCGGGGTCGCATTCGCCGAACTCGGCGACGGGGCGCGCGCGCATGAGGTGTTTTCCATGCTCTCGCCCGTTTCTCATTCCTCCACCCCCAAGGCCCTCGCCCGCTGGCAGGTCGAACCCTATGTGGCCTGCGGCGACGTCTATACCGCCCCCGGCCATATCGGGCGCGGCGGCTGGACGTGGTATACCGGATCGGCGGGCTGGCTGTATCGGCTGGCGGTCGAGTGGATCCTCGGCCTGCGGGTGCGGGGCGGAGAATGCGTGATGAGGCCCTGCATCCCGCCGGACTGGCCCGGGTTTGCCCTGACGCTGCGGCGCGGCACGTCAAGCTGGCGCTTTGCGGTCGAGAACCCGCACCATGTCTGCACCGGCATTACTGCGCTGACGCTGGACGGTGAGCGGCGCGCCCCCGAGGATGCGGTGCCGCTGGTCGATGACGGGGGCGCGCATCAGGTGCGGGTGGTGCTTGGCTGATGCCCCGCGGTTCAGCCGAGCCAGCCGCCGCGGAACCCGGCCTTCGCAAGGCCCCGCACAACGGGGGCGCAGCCGCGCATCAGATCCCAGACGAATCCGTCGCGGTGGTTTTCAACCATCAACACGACCGGCCCCTGGTTGAGCGCCACATGCCATTCGCAGACCCAGCCGGAATCGCCGGGCTCCAGGTGAAAGCTCGGGTTCAGGGATCCGTAGAACCCGAAGGTCGAATGCTGGCACTGTGCCCGGTGGGCCAGGCAGTCGATGGCGCTTTCGACGATCTCGGGCGCGAAGGGCAGCGAGGCGATCGAGGCCCAGGGCGACACCGTGCCGTCATCGGGGCCGAAGGGGGCGCCGCGCGCGCGGTAGCCGTAGAAGTCGCGCTCCTCCCCGTTGCTCAGCAGGTGGCGCGCCGGCCCGGGGCCGTTGCTTGCGGTCAGGCCCCAGCAGTCACCGGAATAGGATTCCCAGCCGCGCGGATTGCGGATCGCATATTCGCGGTGAATGATCGTGGCGCGGCGGCTGTTCTCGAAATAGTCGATGCCGCGTTCGGCCATGTAGCGGTCGAAAATGCCGCGAAAGTCGATCCAGATATGCGAGAACTGATGGATGAACAGCGGCCCGGCATAGAGATATTCGATGTCGTAGACCTTTTTCCAGCGATAGCCCGACAGCCATTCGTCATAGCTTTCGGTGCTGGCCGGATGGTCGGGCGCGCCGAGCGCGAGCGCATAGAGAATCAGCGCCTCGCTGTAGCCGATCCAGCGCCAGGGCAGGAAGCCGCCCTCGGGTGTCCAGCCAAGGCTGATCGCGCCGCCGCCGTTCTGCGCCCAGTCCCATTCGACCCGTCCATAGATCGCATCCGCACGGCGGCGCAACTCGGCCTCGGCCTCGCTGTCGCCGGTAAAGAACCGGGCGGTGAAAAGAATGCCGGCGATCAGCAGCGCGGTGTCGATGGTCGAAAGCTCGCTCTCCCAGGCGCGTCTGCCGGTGGTCATGTCGAGGAAATGATAGAAGAAGCCGCGATAGCCGCTGGCCTCGGCCCCGCCGGACAGATCGGCCTCGTCGAAGAAACGCACCGCCGCGAGGCAATGGCCAAGTGCCACGTCATGCGACATCCAGCCCCGCCGCACCGCCACCGGGTAGCAGGTCAGGGCGAATCCGACCGCGGCGATGCTGGAGGGGGTGAAGGGTTGCGTGGAATCATGCACGAGCCCGTTCAGCGGATTGGCATGGGCCGGGAAGAAATGGAACGCGTCGCGCTGGACCTTTTCAACGAGGCAGGACAGGGAATTCATGGCATCTCACATGATGACGGGAGCGTGCCGAACCATTGGCGGTCACCCCGAGGATGCGCCGGTGGCAGTGCGCAGACAATCCCTTTCTGTCCGGGATCGGCCGCCTTGCCAGCCGCATTGGTCGGATTGTATAGGTTATCACATTGATATTGCATAGTAATATGATTTGTCAGCTGACAATTTCCATGGTTTTCCCGCGCCCGAGCGCATTCAGCAGCGGCAGGATCGCGAAGCGGCCGGCCTCGGCCTTGTGAATCAGACTGCGCAGATAGGCCCCGGGGCTGCGGATATGCTGATGCCGCTCCAGGATATAGACCAGCGCCAATGCCGCCTGCCGCGTGCCCATGGTGCGGTTGGCCTGAAGCAGCACCGGCTGGTCGATCCCGAGCATCGGCGCGAGACGGCTGACAATCTCGAAAAGCGTGGCCCAGTCGCGAACCGGCTGCGGGAACAGCGCCCGAAGTTCGCTGCAGGAATCGAGCACATCGGGCAGGTTCGGCTCCCCTGCCCTTTCATGCCTTTCATGGCAGTGCCCTGCCGGTGGTTTTTCCGGCCCTTCCATCTGCTGTCCGCCTGATATCTTCTCGGGCCTTTCAGAGTCAGAAACAGGTTTATCTGAATCCTGTATGTGCCGCCCATTCCGGTCGTCATTGGCGCTTATAATGGCGGAAAACAGGCCGTCGGCAGACGGGTTGTCCGCCGGGGCGCGCTGTTCCAGTTCCGCATCAAGCGCGCCGCGCAGCCGGGTCAGCGCCGCTTCGTCGGGCTTGCGGCGCAGGGCAAGGCGCGCCTCTTCCATGAGCGCGGGGGGGGCGCCCTCCCCTGCCCGCTCGATCAGCTGCTGGCGCAGCACGGCAACCTCGTCGCGCAGGATCGCCAGCCGGGCCTCGCGGGCCCGGGCTGCGCGCGCCGCGGCACGGATCCGCTCGCCGTGCTGCCGCAGCGGCGTCAGATCGAACCCGAAGACGAGCGCGACGCGCGCATCACCGCCCTGCCCCGGGCCGCCCCGGCGCGCATAGCGCTTGCGGTTCGGGCTGTCGTGACGGCTGACAAGTCCAAGCTCCACCAGCCGCGCAAGATGCCGGCGCAGGGTGCTTTCGGGCATCCCGTTCAGCCGTGCGGACAGCGTGCGGTTCGCGGGAAAGACGATCGCTTCGGCGCGATCCGCCGGGATTTCAGGCCCCGGCAGAAAGCTGAGCAGCGCGCGCAGCACATTGAGGGTGCGGTGATTGAGCCCGAGATCCGCTGCTGCCACGGTCAGGGCATCGAGCAGATCCCATTTGGCGGGCCGGGGCTCCGGCGGAGCGCCGTTCGGCTGGACAGCCGCCATCGGCCGCCCGAACTGGTCGCGGGACGCATGTTGCATGTGGTTTTCACGAAAAAGACAACAAAATTCACGCCCCACCCGCATGGCGGAGTTGACAGGGTTACGGAAATGGCGCTATCTCAAGCTTGCAATGATCGAGAAGGGCCTTCCGGGAATGTTCCTGGGGGGCTTTTCTTTTTGTGGTCCTGCGGTCGTGCCTCCTCTTGTTTCCTCGTCAGTCGTCTTCCGCGCGCTCGTCCTGCCAGCGGGCGTGAAGGTCGTTGATGATCGTCTCGGCCTGGTCGTGCAGCCAGCGGTCGAAACCCCCGGACTCGCGGGCCGGAACCCGCAGCGTCACGCCGCCCGTATTCGCGCGGATCTCGGCCAGCACCTTGCCGTCGGGGGCGCGCAGCGGCTGCGCCCTTGCCGGGGCCTTGCGTGCGGGGGCGGGTTCGGGCTTGCGGCTTGCGCGTTCGAACACGGCCTCGAATCTTGCATCGGAATCGAGCCCGCAGAACTCCGGCCGGCGGGTGAAGATGCCCGCGCGCGACTTCGCCGCCTGATCCTCGAACAATTTCGCAAGCGCCAGCCAGCGGTCGCGCCCGATGCCGGGGGCCGAGCCGATCTTGCGCAGGAAGGCAAGGTCGAAGGCCGCGCCGACCCGCAGCATCCGGCTGAGCATCGGCTGATCGGTCGAAAGCGCCGCGGCGATTGTCGCCCGGTCATAGCCGGCATCCTGCAACTGCGCCGCAAAGCTTGCCTTTTCGATGAAGGACAGATCCTGGCGCGAGGTGTTTTCCTGCCCCTGTGCCATCACCAGCGCATGGTCGTCAAGCTGGCGCACCATGGCCTTGACCGGCATGCGAAGCTCGCGCAGGGCCTTGAGGCGGCGGCGCCCGTAGACGATTTCATAGCGACCCTGCCGCGTGGCATGGGGGCGCAGCAGCACCGGCACCTGCTGGCCATAGGTCGACAGGCTTTCCTTGAGCTGGGCAAAGGCGGCGCTGTCCTGGCCGAGCCGGTCCTCGAACCCCGCATCCTCGATCAATCCGGGGTCGATCTCCTGCACCGCGTTTTCCTGAAGCCGCGTGAGCGAGGATTGCAGCGCCCCCACGGCCCCGCGCCGTGCCGGGACGCGCTCCGGTGCCGGATCCGGCGGTGTTTCCTTGTCTGTTTTCTTCCCGGTGCCGTCGTTGCCAGCCGTCAGAATGCCCTTGCGTGCCATCATCGCCCCCATGCGTCTTGCAGCAGAGACTCGATCTCGTCGTTGACAAGATCGAGTGAATGCACCGCACGGTCGTAGGTGTTGCGGTGGAACTGCGTGCGGTCGATTTCATAGATCGTCTGGTGGGTCAGCCCGGCGTCGGAAATCGCGGTGGACTTGAGCATCGGCGCCACCATCACCTCGTCGGCGAACAACTGGCGCAGAAAGGCGACCACCTGCTGCTGCGGCCCGTCGTTCGGCTCGTATCGGTTGATCAGGAAGCGCAGGAAGTCGAACTCCATGCTGGCGCCGGCATCGGAAACCACGTCGAGCAGGTCCGAGCTCATCTGCAGGAACTGCGACATCGAGGCGATGTCGAGCATGTTCGGAATCACCGTGATCAGCACCCCGGTCGAGGCGCAGAGCGCGGCCATGGTCAGATAGCCAAGCTGCGGCGGACAGTCGAAGATGATCACGTCGTAATCCGCCTCGACCTCCTGCAGGGCGGCGGCCATGCGGGCAAAGAACGGCGGCTGGATATTGGCGATCAGCGCGCGGGGGGTTTCGTGTTCGAATTCCTGCAGCAGCAGCCCGCCGGGCGCGAGGTCGATATTGGTGAAATAGGTCTTCTGCACGATCTCGGAAAAGGGCAGGGGGTCTTCGTAGCGGATCGCGTCGTAGATCGTGCCGGAATGAAGGAAATCATACTCGGGCCGGTAGCCGAACAGTGTGGTGAGCGAAGCCTGCGGATCCACATCGACGCAGAGCACGCGATAGCTTTTCAGCGCGAGGCGCTGCGCGGTGTGGATCGCGCTCGTGGTCTTGCCGCTGCCGCCCTTGAAGTTCAGGAACGACAGCACCTGCACCTTGTCACCCGGCCGCCGTCCGCGCAGATAGGTGCCGGGCGTCTTGGCCGAGGCCTCGAGCACGCGGCGGATCTCCATCAGGTCGGTGGCGGAATAGTGGCGCCGCCCGCCCGGTGTGGTATGAACATCGGGAATCCGGTTGTCGAAATGCAGCTTGCGCAGGAAGCCCGGGGAAATGCCGAGCAGCGAGGCCGCCTCGCCGGCGCCGAACAGGCGCAGCTCCTTGCGGGCATCGGGCGCGAAGACCTTGAGCATGTGGCCCTGGAGGGCAGCACTCAGGTTTTCGGCGTTCTCCCGGACGCGCCGATTGATGTGAATCGCGTCTGCCACGATCTGTCCTCATATGGTAACGCCGTTTTCCGTCGGCGCTGTTATTACCGTTTCTTAAAGCAAGAAGGCAGGGCTTTGGCAACCGTCTTGAATGCGGACCGGGTTCGCGGGGGATTCCACATCTTGTGGTTGGAACGGAAAGACACCACAGCGGAGAAGTCAACCTGTTGTTCAGGCGGGATAATCCGCGGGCTGAAGCCGGGGCGCGGCTGTGTGGCGCCGCGCCGGCGGGGCAGGGGGCGGCACAGGGCGCAGCCGCCCTTTCTCCAGGCCGGGGCGGGAATCGCGGCGGGGGCAGGGATGGATTCGCGCCGGCGCAGAAGAAACTTTCCGCCTCCGGCGGGGATATTTCTGCCAGAAGAAGACATGGGGCTGCCTCGGCGCTTGTGACCGGGGGCGGCGGCGTTATATGATAAAGTCATACTTTGGGCCGAAGGGGATCGCCATGACTGTCAGGACCACGCTCAGTTTTACCGAGCGGCATCACAGGTTTCTTACGCGGAAGGTGGGGCAGGGGGTGTTTGCCTCGCAGAGCGCGGCGGTGGCGGCGGCGCTCGAGCAGATGATCCGCGACGAGGAGGAGCGCGAGCACGCTCTCGATGCGCTGGCGGAGGAGGTCCGCGCCCGGTTGGAGACGCCGCGCGGTGATTACCTTGACATGGACGAGGTCTTTGCGGCCGCCCGCGCGCGGCTGGCCGACCGTTGCGCCGCGCCGGAGGGATGAATTATCGCATCCGCCTGCATCCGGCGGTGGCGCGCGACCTTGATGCCATCGCGCGCTGGATCGGCGACTATGCCGGCCCGCAGCAGGCGCGCACCCGGCTGGACGAGATCGAGCGCGTGATCGCCGGGCTTGGCGAGTTGCCGCACCGGGGCAGCCTGCGCGACGAGATCGCGCCGGGGCTGCGCGCCATTCCGGCCGGGCGGCGGACGGTCGTGGCCTTCAGTGTCGATGATGCGGCGCGCGAGGTCTTCGTGCACGCGATCAGCCATGCCGGCCGCGACTGGATCGCCAGTAGCCGGGCCCGGCGGCGGTGACTGCCTGCGGCGGGTGATCGCGTCCGGGGGAGGGCGTTTCAGAGCAGGCCCAGCCGTTCCGCCCGCTCCAGCAGCATTTTCACGCTCGAGATCTGCCAGCGCTGGCCGCCGCGCGGGGTGCGTTCGCGCATGGATTCGAGCCGCGCGCAGATGCCGCGCAGGGTGATCTGCGGATCGGCGCCCCGGATCGCGGCGATGATCGCCACCAGCCGGTCGTCGCCGCTGCGCGCCGGGGCGCGTTCCAGCACGACCGTATCGAGCAGCCCCTCGCGGACATAGGCTCGCGCGGCCCGGACCAGGCGCGGCGTGGTCCAGCGCGGCTTTCCGGGGTCGAGCCGGGCGTTCACATGGGCCGTCACGTCCTCCCATCGCATCGCCGGGCGCAGGCGGCGCACCTCGGGCAGCCAGTCGGCGGCGGTTTCCTCGAGCGCGGCAAAGCGGGCTTCGGCGCGTCCGCGCGCGAGCTTGCGCAGCGCCGCCGGATCGCCCGCGCGCAGCCCCGGATTGCCGCCGATGCGTCCCTTTGCGCGGGCACTCGCCAGCCCGGCGATGGTGCGTTCGCGGATCAGCGCGCGTTCGAATTCGGCCGCCGCGCCGAGCACCTGCAGGGTGAATTTCCCTTGCGGGCTCGCGGTGTCGATCGGATCGCGCAGCGAGCGGAAGAACGCGCCCCGCGCCTCCAGTGTCTCGATCACCTCGAGCAGATGCGACAGCGACCGCGCGAGCCGGTCGATGCGCACCACGACCAGCGTGTCGCCGGGGCCGAGCCGTTGCAGCAGGCGGTTCAGCACCGGGCGCGCGCGGCTCGCGCCGGAGCCGTGTTCCTCGAGAACGCTGGTGCAGCCGGCGGCGCGCAGTTCGGCCACCTGTGCTGCGGTGCTCTGGTCCTCGGTCGAGACCCGGGCATAGCCGGTCGCCCGCCCGCCCGCCGCGGTCTGCTGTGGCATGATGCGCGCTTCCTTTTGTTTTGGCCGCGAATACGCCCAGATTAGCGGCCCTGGCGTGATGTTCAATTGCGGATGTTACTTCCAAACGACCGTTTGCATATGGGGTCACATGCGCTGTGCCCCGGAAAATACCGCGTCTATGCGGGGCTTTCAGGTGCGGAAGCGGGGCAGGGCAGGGCCGGTGGCGGCGGAATCGGCGGGTTTGCGTGGTGCCTGAAATCTGCTTGCGAAAGATCTGTCAGTGCTGGTTATAATCGTTGGATAATGACCATAATGCGCCTTATAAGGCGGATAAAAATGCGATGTTTTCAAAAGGCCGAACAGATGGACCAAAGCCATCGGATCCCCGCATCCGCGCCCCCGGAGGGCCGGGCGGATTTGCCGGTTGCCGACTGGGCCCGGGCCGAGGCGGGGCAGGCGGCACGGCTGGCGCGGGTGGCCGGACAGCTTGGCGCGCTTGACGAGCGTCTGCATCGCGGCCCCCGGGGCTGGCGGCAGCGGCTGGCGCTGACCGAGGCCGCCGGGCTCGGCTGGCTTTGCGGGGAGCGGGTCACGCCCGACCGGCTGGCGCTCTGGGCGGCGCTGCGGATCGCCACCGCGCGCGACGCCGATGACGACGGGCGGGCGCTGGCGCGGGTGGGCTGGGCCATGCGCCGGCTGGGCGCGGGTCCGGGGCCGGAGGCGGGCCTGGTTGCCTTTCTTGGCCGGCACGAGCCGGAAACCGGCCCTGACACGGGGGAAACGGCCGGTTTTCCGCAGCCCGACGCGGAGGGCCCGATTGCGGAGCGCGCCGCGCAATGGGAGCGCACGATGGCGCAGGGGTGCGAGCTGCACCCGATCACCCGCGCCTGCATGGGGTTCCGGCTGTGGTTCCTCGCGGGGCTCGGTGTGCGGGGCGAGCGGATCGAGGCGGCGGTGGCGGCGGCGCGGATCTGCGCGGGCGAAAGCCGGGCGGCGGTGTTTGCGCCGCTCGCCACCGGCGGGGGGCAGGCGCTGCGCGGCAGCGGGGATGCGGACGCGCGGCTGGCCTGCTGGCTCGAGGGGCTGGCCGCCGGCCTGCGGACGATGATGCGCGCCCTTGACGAAATCGAAGCCTGGGAGGACCGCGCCCGGGTGCGGATGGCGGGGCTTTCGGGGCGCACGCCCGCGCGGCTTTGTACGGTGTTCAGTGAATGGCCACTTGTTTCCGCCCCCATGGCCGAGGCGCTGGCATCGGCAAGCCGCGCCACCGTGCAGCGCAATCTTGGCCGGATGGAGGCGCTTGGCCTCGTGCAGGAAATCACCGGCCAGAGCCGCTTTCGCATGTGGCGCGCGGCACTGTAACGGCGGGGGTGAAAGATCCGGGCGGTCAGACTTTGCTTTGCCGGGCGCGCTTTCGTTCAAGAGCCAGAGTAAGCACCTAACCGGGCCCGATGATGAGACCGCCCTTCCGACGGCATCTGTGTGCCAGGGTGAGTCCGCAATGATCCAATGGTTTCAGCAAGACACCCTGTCAGCTGGAGCTCAAAAGCCAACCAGAGCCATGTCCAGTGCCGCCATGATTTCGCTGTCCTGTTCGGCCAGACTGGAAACGGGGCGGCGCAGCAGGGCGCGCGGAACCGCCGCCATGAACTGTGTGACCATCACATGCTGCTCGGACCCGACCTCGAACACGGGGTTAAGCCGTTTTGCGGGCGCCGGGGCGTCGGATAGGGGAAGAAGCGGTACAACAATGCGCGTGTTCAGCCCGCTCAGAATATCGGCCTGGACATCCAGCACATAGCCCGTGCCGCCAGGGCGGGTGTAAACATCGAAGCGGGCCATCAGAATTGGCGATACTGATCAAGAGGCAGGCCGTGCGCGTCGATCCAGGCGTTCGAACTGGCAAGGGCAGCGGCATTTTCGCGCTGCCATGCTTGCGCCTTGGCTTCGGCCACAGCGCGGCGCAACCCTGCCTCGGCGGCTTGGGACAGGTTCACACCGAAGGATCGCGCTTCGATGAGAAGCGACGGATCCAGCGTCAGATTCGTGGGTTTTCGGGGAGCTGACCGGGCCTGCATGATTCCACCTTGTTTCATGAGCATGATATATGCGCATCCCAACGACAGGCAAGTGGCTCAACGTGTTCGGCCGGATCCTTGACGACGGCAGGGGCTGCCTGTCGAACAACGCCGCAGAGCGGGCGCGGCGGTGACTGCGCCGCGTTCATGTATTTCTTGGCGAAGATGAATGACATTGATCCGCGGGCCGGGTTTCCGATGTTCTCGCCCGGCTGCCCGGCATAACAGCCTCCCGGGTAACAGATCTCCTGCCCTGGAATTGGTCCCCGACACGACAAATAATAGCCGCATGACCCTGATCGCCCGCCCCCGGATCATCTTGAGCGATGTCGACCCCATGCCGATGCGCCATATCGAGGTGCCGCTGAAGATCAGACTCGACCGGCTGCATGAGGTCATCCAGGCGGCCATGGGCTGGACCGATACCCATCTCTACGAGTTCCGGGTGGGGGATGGCAGTTGGGGTATGCCCGACCCGGACGGGTTCTACGACGGCCCGATGGACGCGATGAAGATGACCCTGGAAAAGTTGATCGACCAAACCGGCACGAGAGCAATCCAGTATATCTACGACTTCGGTAATGACTGGGACCACAACATCCGTATCGAGCGAGGGGGTGAGGCCATCTCCGGTGCGTCCTATCCACGCCTGCTCAAGGCCTGTCCATCAGAGGACGTCGGCGGGCCTGGGGCTACGAGGAGTTCCTCGAAGTGCTCACCGATCCCGATCATGAGCAATACGAGGACTTGGTTCATTGGTCGGGTGGCGACTTCGACGCCGAAGATCCCGCGATCGACAGCATCATCCAGCGCTTCGAGCGGCTTGCGAAGAAATGGGCCCCGCGGCCGCGCAAACCCAAGGCTACGATCTGAGAGACACCAGCAACCGCGGCTTAGGCCGGCTTGCAGTTACCCATAAGTGGCCGGCGGCGACGTTGCGATGCGGGCCCCCTTCATGAGGTCGGCGAGTCGGAAGAAACCTCGCCATAACGGTTGTCCCCGGCGGCGCGTCTGAAGCTCGGTCGAGATAGCCTCCGGGCCGCGCGACCGCCTTTACATAGAAGGCAAGATCGCGCGGCGTCTGGCGTTTTCTTTCTGGCGTTGCCTGTTCGAGCAGGTGACGTTCTACGTCGGTGAAGGCCGCAGCGGGTTCGGCGCGACACCATTGCGGCAGGCAACCACCGAGATACTGGCGGTCTCGTCCAGCGTCTCCTCTATGATGCGCAGCTTCTCCGACGCCGACCAGCGACGCCGACGGCCGCCATCGGTGATAATTGCATAGTCAGACATAAGCACGCGCTTAGGGATAGACCTAAGCCTCCATGGTTATGCCCGGGTGTCCGCTCGAAAGGGGGGCCAGTTCAAGACGCTGCGACTGCTCTTCGCTGATCTGCCCATCATCGACTTCGACCGCGAGGATGCGCGAGTCGCCGGTGAGATCAGGGCCGATCTGGCGCGACAGGATACGCCGATCGGCCGCTATGATGTCCTGATCGCCGGGCAGGCGAAAGCGCGCGGGCTGATCCTGGTAACCAACAATACCGGGGAATTTGAGCGGGTGGACGGGCTGAAGGTCGAGGACTGGACTGTAGCGTGATGTGTCGGGTGGCAGACGGTCTCCCGCCACAGGCGTGTTCTCTCCAGTCGCGCCAAATAGCGAATCATTTCAGCTTGAGGGAAAGCAGATTGAAGGTAGTGCGTACCGACCGCGCGTTTTATCAGCCATGTAAACGGCCCAGATGCAGATCCAGCGCCTCTGCGGCGGCGGGGTGCATCAGCGAGCCATGGTTCTCAGTCGGATGGGGGCGGTGGATCAGGTCAAGCCCGGGCAAATCCGCCAGCACGTCGAGGATCTCCGGGTGGCGGTCACCCGAATTCGAGACGAGCAGTGGCCGTTCCGGCGCAAGCCGGCCGCCAGCAGCAAGCACACCGCCGCGAAAGGCAGCCGCCTCGCGCAGGGCTTCGCCGGCATTCCACCAGGTCGATGGATCAGCTGCGGCATAGCGGCTGAAAAGCTGCGGTTGGGTAAACAGCACATTCAGAACAAAAAGCCCACCCAGCGAGTGACCGAAGAGTGTCAGCGCCGAAGGTTCCAGCGGAAGCTCGCGTGTCAAGCGTGGCAACAGTTCATCGGCGATCATCGCCAGAAACGTATTCTGGCCGCCGGTGGGGCGATCACCAGGACCGCGCAATCCCTCTTTTGGCGGTACCGGCTGCTTGCCGGGCGATGTCAGGTCAAACCACCGGCGGGTGGTATCGTTGCGAACCTCGATCGGATAGCCGACCCCGATCAGCGCCACCGGCGCGTGCGGCGCGGTTTCCTCGCGCAGATGCCAAAGCGTGGGAAAGCTTGCATTGCCATCCAACGCGATTATCGCCGAATAACCAGCCGCAGGGGGCGGTGAGACGGGCAGACCCACGAAGATCCGCCAGGGCTTGTCGGCGGGGCCGATTTCGAATTGCGTCACGCGGGGATCGACGATGCGCTCGGCCGGCTGTGCACCACGCGGGCGACGATCCTGGGCGCGGGCAGTCGCGGCAACCATACCGACAGCAGCTGCGCCAAGAATCAGGCGGCGGCGAGGCATATGGTTCGTCTGGTTGTTCATGAGACTTCCTGTCATTCCATCCCGAACTGGCGGAATATGGCTGGCCTCTATGGCGATCCGTTAGCGGAAATAGACCGCAGGAGCAACCAGAAGGAGGACTAACAGGCCGCCGAAATAGTCGCTCCTCGACGCAGTTCGCCGCTAAGCGCGGTCTTGATCAGCAGGTAGTCCCGGTTGCCCGTCGCCCGCCCGATAACACGCAGGAGCTGATAGGACATGAAGCGGAAGAAGCGCGACGTGGTGAAACTGTGGTTCTCGGCCGCGACGATCTGCGAAGCGGCCCATTGATCTTGCCCTGAAAAAGTGGACGGTTCAGGCCGCTGTTTTTTCCTTGTCGGCCGGTGATCGGCAGCCTATCGCGGAATGCATGCGGCGTGAATTGTAGAATCCCTCGCTGTATGCAAACAGGTCGCGGCGCGCCTCGGCTCTGGTGGCGTAGGTGCGGTGATGAACGCGTTCGACCTTGAGGGTGTGAAGAGAAACGCTCGAAGGTTCGTGATGCCCTGAGGGGCGGCATATTATGGCGGCGTTCACCACGGTGCGCCAGGCGATGATTTCGCGGTCATGAGCATCGATGAGGAAGGCGCCGCGAACAATGTCGCCGTTCCAACAAGTGAACTCGAACCCATCCGAGCACCAGCGCAGGTTCGAGCGCATGACGATCACCTTGTCATCGTGAATATGCTCCGAGCGCTCCGTGTATTTCCGCGCCAAGAGCAGGTTGTGGGCCTGCATGATCCGATAACCGGCTTGTGATTCACCGGGGCCAGGCCATCCGACCGAAGCTGGCGGTTCAGGATCGCCGTGATCCGCCGGTAGCCGTAGGTCGGTCGCGCGGTCACCAGCACGGTGATCAATGGCACCACCGCCGCGTCTTGCGCTTTATGATAGCGCCGACGCGGCTTCGTTCTCCCGTTCAGACGATCGGTCAGGTTCGAGACGGCCACGCCCAGGGTTTCCGCCACCGCCTTCACTGGAAATCGCCCTCCAGCAGCGACCGCGCGAGCAAGGTCTGTTTTTTTGAGCTTGACTTGTCCAGAGCTTCACGCAGGTTCTCGGCCTCCAGTATCTTGCGCCCGAGCTGACATTCGAGCGTCCTCCGTCTGGCGGACAACCTTGTTGCTGGTGACGTCATCGTCCTCGGGCACGGTGACACTTCCTCCTTCGAGCATGAGCCGCCGCCAACGATACAGCAGATTGGGCGCGACGCCATTGCGACGGGCGACCACCGAAATGCTGGCACGGTCATCCAGCGTCTCTTCAACGATCCGCAGCTTCTCAGCTGCGCTCCAGCGACGCCGACGGCCGCCATCGGGGATGATCTCTATCTCTGACATAAGCATGTGCTCAGGCATATGCCTAAGCCTCCATGGTTATGCCCAACTGTCCGGTCGAAAAGGGGCCAGTTCATCATTATCGGCTACGGCTGCCTCTAGTACAGCGATGTGGATCTTGTGCATTGTCATCATTGCGTTACTCGGTCACTTTTCGCGGCCTCCGCTGTATTCCGAATGCTGCGCAGAAAGGTATCCTTGCTGACCGGTAATAGAAGCCGTGTGGCAAGCGCTTGTGCTGGGCGCCCGCCGAGTGCCAGACCAAGGTGCTGGATCAATCCTTGCAGACGGGAGGTGCGGCGCGCATGCGGCCGGGTCACATTCGGTGGAAAACCGCTCCGCGAATATCTTGGCTGGACAATACAAAGCACGACAACGAAACTGGCGGGCCCGCAAAATCAGCTCCACCTTCCGGCCATGTGCAGGAAGATCAGCCGGGCGGCGCTGACACCTGCTGTGGATGTGGCGCGAAACCGTGCCACAGCGAAGACACGCAGCTGCGGTTTTAGCGGATCGGGAATGGATCCGGGTAATGTTCGCCAGACCCCAATGTTGACCCCCTCTGGTGCTGAGCTGGCCCGCCGTTGCGTAGCCCTCATGTAACGCAGCGGCGGCGGGCCAGTGTGACTGCTTCCTGGCGTTACGCCCGGTTCTTGAAGCGCCAGCTTTCGTTGCCGGTTTCGACGATCTCGCAATGATGCGTGAGCCGGTCGAGCAGCGCGGTGGTCATCTTGGCATCGCCGATCACGCTCGGCTATTCGCCGAAGGCGAGATTGGTTGTGTCGATGATCGAGGTTCGTTCGTAAAGCGTATCCGTCCGTTGTGACTGCTCTCACGATGGGGTCTGTGGTCGATAATGTACATGATCGATAATGGACATCGTGAGGCACTCGATGGCGGGGAAGAAGGGGTAGAGGAAGCGGTTCTGGTCTGATGAGGAGAAGCGCTCGATCTGCCGGCAGACACGAGCGCCTGGTGTGTCCTTGGCGCAGGTTGCGGGCCGGTAGGCGATGAACTCGAACCTGATCTTTACGTGGCTGCATGATCCGCGTTTCACCCCAGCCGAAGTTGATGCGCCCGACGATTCTGGAGATAGCACATTCTTTCTGCCGGTTGAGATCGTCGGCTCGGCCGCCGAACCAGACCCACATCGCTGATCACAACATCAACCGCATCGACGAACTCGCTCCCTGGAACTGGCAGCCAAGTTGAACTTCAACCGCGGTCACGCCGGACGGATACCGTAAAGCTTGCTGATAAGATGGAACAGAAGCTGGCCGCCGGTCTGTCCAAAGGGCAAATATCTCAACTCGTCCAGGATCAGGAAGTCGAGACGGGAGATCAGTTCATACCTTATTCTATCTTCGGTGGAAGCAGTGCGAAACACCTGTGAAATGCGACTGACACTGCTACGGCAGCGCATTCGAATCGAAATCATAATTTTAAAGGACTGGTGCAGTATCGCAACCCAAGAAGACAACTTTCCAAAATTTAAAGATCTTGCTGTTAATATACCCTTCCTGCTTTATAAAGGCAGACACAGTTTCATAGTTATGAGGAAAGCTTTATGGACAGACTTGGCGAAATGTCGCGAGAAGAGCTGTTGCAGTTACAATCAAAAGTGAAGAGGGCTTTGAAGGAGGCTGACAAACGAGATCGACAGGAGGCTAAGATCGCAGCCCAACAAGCTGTTGCGAAGTATGGATATCAATTGGAGGATCTGGTTAATTTTTCTGGGAAAGGTGGTGCGTCTCCAAAATATCGCAATCCGGAAAATCCCACCCAGACTTGGAGTGGTCGGGGCCGCAGGCCGAGATGGGTGCATGACGCCATAGCAAACGGCAGAGACATATCTGAGCTTGAACTCTGACTGAGTTATCTCAGGCCTGACCTGCGAGCATAGATCTTTTCAAAGAAATAAAACCAAAGGGCGCGACGGGGCGCGAGGTGAAGTGTATGGCAGCACACGACTGAAACTCTATTGCGATGTGGTATTCAGAACGGATCCTTGTCAGCCCAATATCGACCTCACTTGGCAGTAAGCAAACTCGGTGCTAAGCATGAAGGCACTTGAACTTCTGGCCAACGACTGGCTCATACACAAATACGTTACTGCGATCGGCCGATCGGTACAACACAGTATCTCCATTCCGAATTAAGTTCCATCTAAGATAGCGTGTCACTTGCTGGGTTCTTGGGCAGTAGCTTAAGGCGCGCTACCGGATATGTGCCGGAAACGCCGTGACAAGCGCCACGCATTTCCTCATGATCGGCTTGGCTAAAACATTCCTGGTGCCGGAGAGGTACCAGCGTGACATGCCACAGGAGCAGCCATGAGCCCGAGATTCACACCACTGATCACCGCTTCCGCGACTGTGCTCGCTTTCAGCATCGCGCCCCTTCCGAGCGCCGCGCAGGAGGATAACAGCCCGACCGGGCCAGAGGACATGCCGCAGGAAGTCGACCTGAATGACTGGTCCGTGGGCGACATTGACGCCCTGCCCGATGACGAATACGGGCGCGCTGTGCGCTATGGCCATGCCCTTACGGTCGAGACCCATGCTCATATCGGCCCCGAGGTCGAAGACGAATCCATGCGCTATTCGGGCAATAATCTGGATTGCGCCAGCTGCCATCAGGACGCCGCGACCAAGCCCTTTGCCATGCCCTGGACCGGGGTTGCCGCCACCTTCCCGCAGTACCGGGGCCGCGAAAACACCCTGCAGACCGTCGAGGACCGCGTGAACGGGTGCATGGAACGGTCGATGAACGGACGGGCGCTGCCGCTCGACAGTGCCGAGATGCGGGCCTTTTCGGCCTATATCCATTTCCTGTCCGCAGGCATCCCGGTCGGCGCAAAGGTGACCGGCGCCGGCACCATCCCCGATCCGGCGCCGGACCGTGCCGCCGATCCGGTCGCCGGAGAGCAGGTCTATGCCGAACAGTGCAGCGTCTGCCACGGCGATGACGGCCACGGCATGCGCAACGGTGAACCCGGAGACGGCGAGGGATATCTTTATCCGCCGGTGTTCGGCGATGACAGCTACAACGACGGTGCCGGCATGTATCGGATGCTGATGGCCTATCGTTTCATCCTCGCGAACATGCCGCAGGGTGTCGATCACGAGGATCGCATCCTGACACCGGACGAGGCCTATGACGTGGCGGCCTATATCAATTCGCAGCCACGCGGCCACAAGGAAGGAATGGAAAGCGACTTTCCCGACCGTCTGCGCAAGCCTGCCGACATGCCCTTCGAGCCCTGGGCCGGGGATTTCCTGCCTGAACAGCACAAATACGGCCCGTTCAAACCCATCGCCGATTGGCTCGTGGCCGAGCGTGCCGCCCGCGATGCCGCAGAGGAAGAGGGTCCGCAGGCGGATGAATGAGCGGTACACGACCGGCGCACATGCCGGGTTTGCGGCACTGCACGCGCGGCAGCCGTCATCCGGGCTGTCGCGGAACTGGGTGCGAGTTATGCTGTTGACAGCCTCTTCGAGGTGGCTCTTTAACCGGGGAGGCGGGATCGCGTCGATCCTGAAGGACAGACTGCGTGACGGCGGGCCAGGCCTGCCGACCAGAGGGGAAATTGCTCGAAGCCGTCGCAAATGGAGACCAGACCGGCACAGGCACCTTGCCGCGCTCCTTCGGCCATGCGCGGATTTCATTCACGCAGGGAGACGACGGAAGAACCCGGGCAGGAACCCTGTTCCAGGAAGGTTGTCTCAAGCTGCGCCTGCCGCGTGTCGAGCCGGATGATACGGAACTCGTGATCATGAATACCGCCGGCGGAATGACCGGCGGCGACGTGACCACGACCGAAGTGACGGTCGAGGAAGGCGCGCGGGTGACCGTTACCGCGCCCGGATCGGAACGCATCTATCGCGCGCTTTCCGGCAATGCGGTGATGAATCAGCGCCTGCGGGTGGATCGTGGCGGGCGGCTTGACTGGCTGCCGCAGGAGACCATCCTGTACGATCGCGGCCGCCTTGCCAGGCGGACCGAAGTGGACCTGCAGGAGGGGGCCGTGGCGACGATCGTCGAATCGATCCTGCTGGGGCGCGCGGCGATGGGTGAAAC